>JAMPGQ010000055.1 GCA_023663825.1 Anaeroplasma bactoclasticum | reverse complement strand
GCCGATGGTAGTATTTACATGCGAGAGTAGGTCGTTGCCAGGCTTCTCTTTGTTTTATATAATGGAGGTTTAGCTCAGTTGGGAGAGCATCTGCCTTACAAGCAGAGGGTCGGCGGTTCGAGCCCGTCAACCTCCACCATGCCTCGGTAGCTCAGTCGGTAGAGCAAAGGACTGAAAATCCTTGTGTCGGCAGTTCGATTCTGCCCTGAGGCACCATGATTTGTCCCGTTAGCTCAGTTGGTAGAGCACTTGACTTTTAATCAAGGGGTCACAGATTCGAGTTCTGTACGGGACACCACTTAAATTTTATAGATGCCTCGGTGGTGGAATAGGTAGACACGTGGGACTTAAAATCCCATGCCCCATAAAGGCGTGCCGGTTCGACTCCGGCCCGAGGTACCAATTTTGGGGCTATAGCTCAGCTGGGAGAGCGCCTGTTTTGCACGCAGGAGGTCAGCGGTTCGATCCCGCTTAGCTCCACCATATGTATCTTGTAGGACATTTGGCTCTGTAGCTCAGTTGGCTAGAGCGTGCGGTTCATACCCGCAAGGTCGTGGGTTCGACCCCCTCCGGAGCCACCATTATTATTTTGGACCCATAGCTCAGTTGGTTAGAGCTACCGGCTCATAACCGGTCGGTCATAGGTTCGAGTCCTATTGGGTCCACCAGTTTTATATTCATATTTGGAGAAATACCCAAGTGGTTGAAGGGTCCGGTCTTGAAAACCGGTAGGGGATGAAAGTCCCGCGGGGGTTCGAATCCCTCTTTCTCCGCCATTCATATCGCGGGATGGAGCAGTCTGGTAGCTCGTCGGGCTCATAACCCGAAGGTCGTTGGTTCAAATCCTTCTCCCGCAACCAAATGGTTCGGTGGTGTAGTGGTTAACATGCTAGTCTGTCACACTGGAGATCGCGGGTTCAAGTCCCGTCCGAACCGCCATCTTAATGCCGAAATAGCGCAATTGGTAGAGCAACTGACTTGTAATCAGTAGGTTGAGGGTTCGATTCCTTTTTTCGGCACCATTTAAACTTTTTAAACTTTTCTTATATTTAGACCTAGAATTACTAGGTCATTTTTCTTATCTTCTTAGATTTGTCAGGATATAATGAAAGTATAAATGAATTTTATAGTAGGAATCAAAAATAATAACTTTGTTTCTTTTCATTGGTAAAGATTTATAGTATAATGAATAGTGGTGATTTAAAATGGAAAATGTGATTCAGTTTTTTCAAGAGAATACTGTTGCAAGAATCTGCGTTGATGCTTATTTTGTATTGATAGTAGTTTCTTTACTTGTTTTTTTGGCTGTAAAAATAAAAAAAATATTTACATTAATTATTATAGGAATACTTTTAGGTGTTATCAGTTGGTTTGTAACCGAAATTAATCTTGAAATCTCGAAATATATTTATAAAGCCTTTTTCGGATCTTATATTTTGATTTGTGTCGTGCTTGCAACACCAGAAATTCGGAAATTAATGGATACAAATAAAAAAATAGATCAAAGAGCTGATATGTTTGTTTCCTCAACAGAATCAACTAAGGAAGCTATTGTAGAAGCGGTATTCCATATGTCTTCAACGAAAGTAGGGGCTTTGATTACAATCGAACAACATAATTCCTTAGATCAGTATGCAGAACGTGCAATTCAGTTGAATTCAGATATTTCAAAGGAACTATTAGAACAAATTTTCATTAAAGATTCTCCACTTCATGATGGTGGTGTTATCATTCGTGGTAATAAAATTGTATGTGCTGGTGCTTATTATGTATTAACTCAGGACGAAACATTGGATAAGACAGTAGGTTCTCGTCATAGAGCTGGAGTTGGTATTTCAGAGATTACTGATTCTTTGACCATAATTGTTTCAGAAGAAACAGGCGCAGTTCATGTTGCCACTGCAGGGTGTATGGTGGCTATTGATAACAAAACAGCGCTATTAGAATATATTAATTTATTCTTAGGAAGGTAGGTTTATTATGAAAATATTAGAAATAATCCTAGAAGCAGTTCTATCTCCTTTTAGTTCATTAATGAGGATTTCAGGTATAGGGAAAAATTTTTTATCTGCAGTAGCTAAGCCTGTTTTTATATTATTAATAGCGGTAGTTATAACAACGATTTTGATTCTTTATTTTTATCGTGATTTTATTTTTAGATAAAAGCGTGGTGATATTTGTGTTTTATACAGTAGATATAATTTACTATGTACAGCCATTAGTACCTCTTGTTTTAGGCTTGGTATTATTGTTTTTATTAATCAAACAAAGCTTGATTCGTAAACAGTTTTTAAAAGGTAGATTAATATTTACCTTTTTAATTGTTTTATGTTGTGCTCTTATATTAGCTTTTTATTCAGAACTGACAAAGTCAGGGAAAATAGAAATTATACAATGGTATTTATTTGGCTTGGATGTTATTATCGGAATCTTATTTATCATATTTTGTAATATTTCATCCTCAAGAGAACAATTTAATAAGGATTTATTTTTAACATTAGATACTTCTAAATTTTATGTATTAGTCGATAGTAAGAATAGAATTAAAGAAATATCTACAAGATTTCTTAATGATTTAGATTTGAAAGAAACAGATGTATATAAGAAAAATCTTTTTGATACTATTGAACGAAAATATCAGATTTTTAAATTGAATGGGGCAGAGGTTTCCTTAGTAGATTTAAATGTGTATTTTAGAAGTTCACAGACACAAGAAACCACTCTTAATTTAGAAATACATGATGAACATGGGGATATATCAGCATATTATTTTAATCAACGACCAATTCAATTTTTGGGCAAACTAAGAGGTAGAATTTTTATTGGGGATAAAAAAGGATCAGAACAGCTTGTAGGAATGGAAAAAAATTTAGTAGAATCTACTACCGAACTAGAGATGCTTCAAAATAGATTTTCATGTATTCTTGAAAAGGCAAAAGAAGGTATTTTCTTTTATGACTTAACAAATAAAAACATATGGATAAATGATGTTTTAAAGCAAAAGCTTTGTTTAAATTACAATGATCTTTCCATTGATGAGTTTATGCAAAACATTCATCCAGAGGATTTAGCAATGTATCAGGAAAAGCATGCCTCTATAAATAATATCAATCCACGATACACTCTTTCCTACCGATATAATACAGGCTCACGTGCGATTTATGTGAAGGAAGAAGGAACGCGTATTACGAATGGTAGGACTGTTGAATTGTGCGGATATATTCGTCCAATAGAGGGACAAAAGGCTGATAAAGCAGATGTGTTTTTAAGCAGGGTTTTAGGTGAGCCAGAAATGCTTGATGGAATGAATCGCCTTTATAAAGAAAAACAAGTTTTTCAGGTTGTTTTAATCAAACTCACATCCATAGATAAAACAAATGAAGAACAAGGTAGAGATTTTGGCGATATGATTATTTCAGAATATATTAAATGGATTAAGAATCGATATGTAGATGTCAATCTAATTTACCGAATTTCTGGATTAGAGTTTGTTGCGGTAATTATAGATTATCGTAAAATGGAACGTTTAAAAAATGATCTTGCATCCGATGAAAAGATATTGCATATGAATGTTCAATATGGCACAGCTAAAACTAAGGTTGAAGCAGTGATGGCAATTGTTTATTCAACAGATGCAAAAGATGCTAAGGATTCATTAAAGAAAGCTAAGGATACTTTGCGAATTTGTAGTAAAGAACAATATTCAAGGAACTATGCTTATTATAAGGATTTACGTTAATAAAAGGCCTAGGTGTTATATCTAGGCTCATTTCATAGAAAAAGGGAAGGTGATGTTGTGGTTTCGGTTGTATTGATGATGGCAGGAAATGCCTCAAGAATGCATATCAAAGAGAATAAAGTTTTTTTACCCTTAGGTGAAAAGAAAGTATTTGAATATGCTTTAGAATTATTCTTGTCCTATTCCTTTGAGGTAATATGTGTTATAAGAAAAGAAGATAGACAGCATTTAAAAAACTATGAATCTAAAGTAAAAATAGTTTATGGTGGTGTAACACGACAAGAAAGTGTTTATAACGGCCTACAAGAGGCTACAGAACCATATGTTTTAATTCATGATGCAGCGCGCCCTTTCATTTCAAAAAGAACTGTGGATGCTTGTCTTAAATCTTTAAGGGAAAACAAAGCTTGTTTGGTAGTAGTTCCATGCAAGGATTCTCTTTACCAGAAAACACCTTTGAAAACTATCGAAAGATCTAAGATTGTATTGGCACAAACTCCTCAAGGGGGAAGAACCAAAGATTTTTTAGATGTACATCAAAAAGCACTATCAGAAAACTTTCAATCAACAGACGATATTTCTTTGTTATTAAAGTATAAAGATCAAATGGTAGAGCTTATTGAAAGTGATAATGCGAATTTTAAAATTACAACACAATTAGATTATATTACTGCAAAGGAGTGGATAAAACATGTATAGAATAGGACATGCCTGGGACACGCATAAATTAGTGAAGGAAAGAAAACTGATTTTAGGTGGAGTTGAATTTAATAGTAATATGGGACTTTTAGGGCATTCTGATGCGGATGTTGTTTTACATTCTATTGCAGAAAGCTTACTTGGAAGTTTGGCTTTAGGAGATTTAGGAAGTTTTTATCCTGATACGAGTGAGGCTACACTTAATATGGATAGCAAACTCATCTTAAAAGAATGTTATCAAAGAGTTTTAGACCAAGGTTATAAACTTAATAACTTAGATGTGACAATTTATTCTGAGCAGATAAAGATTGCTCCTAAAAGAGATGCTATTCGAGCATCAATAGCTCACATTTTAAATGTCGATATAAATCAAGTGAGTATCAAGGCAACAACGTGGGAGAAAATGGGTTTTATTGGCAGAGGAGAAGCTATTGCTTCTGAATGTGTTTGTTTAATCGAAAGTATAGATATGTAAAAATGGCAATTTTTCTAAACCTTTGACAGCGGATTTTACTTTTACAACTAACTTTGAGAAAAATGTCGTTGAATTTTAATTGAAATCTATTTTAAGATGTTGTATAATCTTTTAATAAAGAATGAGGAGGATATTATATGAAAAATTTAATTAAAGCTTTTGATGATTTACCCTTAATCGTAAAGGTGATTTTATGTATCCCTATGCTAGATATTGTATGGAGTATTTATAAGATTGCAAGATCTGCAGATAAGAGTAATCTTTTAGGAATTATTTTGGGTATTTTAACGATTATTCCAGGTGCTTTTTTTATTTGGATTATAGATTTGGTAACAGTTTTATTAAATAATAAGGTTTGGTGGCTAGACTAATCCACTTTTAACCTATTTACATTTTGTGGTTTTATGCTATAATTATTATAACAAATAAAATGAGGAGGAATAACAAATGGAAAAATGGTTTGAGAAGCAATCACGTTTAGTACAAATCCTTTTATTATTGATTCCAGTTGTAAACTGGATTGTAGAAGTATTAGTACGTTGGAGTCACGCTTTAAGAAAGGGCAGCTTAGTAAAATATTTAGTTGCTATCGTTGTAACATTCTTAGGTTTATTCATTGGATGGGTAGATATGATTTGGTGTTTATTATTTAAACATCTAATTCTTTGTGACTAAGAAAAAAACAATAGTAAGGATGGGTATAAAACTACCCATTCTTTTTTTGGAGCTAGGAGGACTATGATTAAAGTTTTGTTTGTATGCCATGGTAATATTTGTAGAAGCCCAATGGCAGAATTTTTATTTAAAGATTATGTTCATAAAAATGGAGTTGAAGAAATATTTCATATTGAATCAGCAGCGACATCTTCTGAAGAAATAGGGAATCCCATACATTATGGAACTAGGAAAATATTAAGCTTTCTAGGAATTGATTGTTCTAAAAAAAGAGCAAGAAAAGTTAGAATAGAGGACATCTATGAATATGATTTTATTATAGGAATGGATCAATATAACATAGCTAGTTTAAAAAGATTTTTTGATACAGAAGATAAAATTTATTCTCTTTTAGATTTCGCAAATTTAAAGCGTGATATAAGTGATCCTTGGTATACAGGAGATTTTCAAAAAACATATGAGGATATTTGTATCGGAATCGAAGCATTTTACCAATTTTTAGTTATAAAACACCTTATATAAGGCTATTCTTTAATGAATGGCTATATTTTTTTGTAAAAATTAGTTGACACTAACTATATTTATGGTATAATACAAATGGTTAGTTTAAACTAACTCAAGAAAGAGGTGTATATTTTTATGGATAAAATTTATGGAATTGGAGAACACTGTAAGCTTAGCGAACTTAAAATTGGTCAAGCAGGTAAACTGATTTCATTTACAAACGAAAACAAAGCATTACGAAGAAGACTTCTAGATATGGGGTTAACAAAGGATGTTGAAATTGACATCAAAATGATTAGTCCTCTAGGAGATCCTATCAGCATTGGACTAAGAGGATATCAGCTTTGTATGCGTAAGGAGGATATGGGAAATATTTTAGTTATAGTCACTAAAGAATATGTTGCTCCTGAAAAAAAGAAAAAAGAGGTGATCAATAATGGCTAAGCGTTGTTGTTTAGTAGGAAACCAAAATTCAGGTAAAACATTATTGTTTAATGTTTTAACAGGAATGAATCAAAAGGTTGGAAACTGGCCAGGTGTAACCGTTGAACGTAAGGATGGCATTATAAAGGGAACAGATGTAGAGATAACTGATCTACCTGGTATTTATTCTTTAAGCCCTTATACCCAAGAAGAAGAGGTAAGTAGAAAATATGTTGTAGATGAGAATCCAGATTTAATTATTAATATCATTGATTCTACTTCAATAGAACGTGCATTATATCTTACAACCCAGCTATTAGAATTAAATAAAAAGGTTTTAGTTGTATTAAACATGGAAGATATTTTGGCAAAAAAAGGCTATAAAATAGATTCTAAAGCTTTAAGTGAAAAATTAGGAACAACAGTTGTTTCTATTTCTGCATTAAAGAAGACAGGTATAAAGGAACTTATTCAAACAATAGATGAATCTGATCGTTTAATTCAAACGAATACAGAAAAGCCAATTTATCCTACTGATGTAGAAAGTTTAATAGAAAATATCATCCGAAAATTAGATACTGATGTTGTTGAAAAAAGATTTGCAGCAGTAAAAATTATAGAAAAAGATAGTCGTTATTATTCTAAATATTATCAAGAACAATATGAAACTGAAATTGAAAAACTAGAAAAAACCTATGGTACAGATACAGAACAACTTGTGGCATCTTTAAGATATGATTATATCGAACAAATCAGAAATAGTTCTGTAGAAAAGAAGGAGGTTCCTTCTTTAACCCAAAAGATAGATAGAGTATTATTAAATAAATGGGCAGCAATACCTATCTTCCTAGTGGTTATGGTTTTAGTTTATCTTTTGAGCGTTGGCTTTGTTGGTGGAGCTACAGTAGGTATAGTTGATTTACTATTTAATGGTGGTAATAAAATTGAATTTGCAATACCTTTCTGTTCCTTTACAGTCGAAATTAATGAAATTCAAGGATTAGGACCTTGGTTAGCAGAATGCATTACGAATGCAGGAGGACATGAATGGGCAGCCTCCTTAGTTGCAGATGGTGCAGTTGCGGGTGTCGGTGCAGTTTTAAACTTTGTTCCTCAGATTGCGATACTTTTCTTACTTATTAGTTTACTTGAGACTTGTGGTTATATGTCACGTGTCACCTTCCTTTTTGATAGAGCATTTAAGAAGCTAGGTATGAGTGGTAAATCCTTAATTCCATTTATTGTTGGTACTGGATGTAGCGTTCCAGCAATTATGGGAACTAGAACCTTAGAGGATAAAAATGAGCATGAAATGACAGTTACTCTAACTCCATTTATGCCTTGTAGTGCTAAGCTTCCAATTATATTATGTTTTATTGGTGGTATATTTGCTCCTCTAATGGGAAAAGGAAATACTTGGATTATTACTTTCCTTATGTATATTTTAGCTATAGTTGTTATTGTTTTAGCAGGATTCCTTTTAAATAAATTTTTTGTTAAAAATAAAACAACAAGCTATATTACAGAATTACCTGAATACCATGCACCTAGTGCTAGCTATGTAGGTAAGGATGTTTGGGAAAAAACATGGGCATTTATTAAACGTGCTGGAACAATTATTTTCCTATCTTCAGTAATCATTTGGGTAATGCTAAATTTAGATTATAAATTCCAACCAGTAGAAGATATAGAAGAAAGCTTGTTAGCTAATTTAGGAAGAACTATTTCTTGGATTTTTGCTCCTATGCTTGGAATGAATTTCTCTTGGGGTGCATCTGTTTCTGCAGTTCAAGGCTTAGTAGCTAAGGAAATGGTTGTATCTTCCATGGAGGTCATCACCGCTGTAGAAGAGGGTGGAAATGTCTTTGCAGGAAATGGAACCTTCGCATTCTTTAATGGCTTTAGCGCTATGGGTTATATGGTATTTACCCTATTTTCTGCTCCTTGTTTTGGTGCTATCGGTGCAATGCGTAGAGAGCTTGGTTCAAGCAAAGCAATGTGGAAAGCCATTCTATTTGAAACTGGTTTAGCTTGGGTACTTGCTTCTGTTATTGGTATCTGGGGCGTATTCTGTTAGGAGGTAAAGAAACATGAATGGTGTAGATATTGCAGTAGTAATTATTGTTATTTTATTGGTACTAGCAGTTATTGGTGTACGCTTTATATTACCTAAAATAATGAGTCGCCAATTAAGGAAGAAAGGAAAAGAAGAAAGCTGTGGCTGTTCTAACTGTAAACGTCACTGATTTAGTAGTAGTTGGAATTGTTGCTATAATCATAGTACTTGTGGTATGGCATTTGTTCAGAGTTTACAAAAAAAGTCCTTGTGGAGATTGTGCTAGTGCTAAACAATGTTCAGCCTTTAGTAAAGACAAAATTTTAAAGGCGTATAAAAAACAATGTAAATTAGAACAAAAATTAAAATAAATAAAAAGGCTTAATTCACTTTGAACTACTCCTTATCAAGTAGACACAGTGTAGAAAAAAATAAATAAAGTTACAATGGTAAGATAGCGTGATTGAAAATGAAGAGTACACTTATATTCCTCATTTTCAATCACGCTTTTTAATTAAGGTATGAAGAAGAAGGGTATAGTAGTTTGTGTTATCAATGAAGCATATACTTAAAAATGTAGCTTCATTGATAATGATGAAATAACAAGACTTAAGTATAGTGGCATAAGAATCAAGTGATGATTATACCAAACAAAAGAAGGCAGAACAATCATAAATGCGGGATATGAATGCAAGCCTTATAGAATATAAAGATAAATAAATAAGCAAATGGGGTTAAGTATTTTAAAGTATATAAATTTAGCAATAGTACGTATTGTCCCTTTATAATTTTATTATGCCTCAATCCTCATTGTGAAGCAACATAGCCTAAAGGATGGTTATGATAAAAAGAATAGTTTTATATTTTATTTCTTTATACGACAAATTTTTTTGCTGAAAACCAAAGAGACATCTTTTAATTTGTAAAATAACAAAAAAAATAAACTCTCTTATAGGCTTTGATGTAGTTTGTCATAAATTATGTTTTACCTGCATAAAACATAGTGGTGATAGAATGAAAATAAAACAAGGTGTATTTAACAGAAATGGGTTAGAGTTGAACTCAGTAGAAATAGAATTAGAGGGAACCACACTGATTATGCTAGAAGGATATGGAGCATTTTTTATGTGTGGAGCCTTAGATGTGGATATTTATAAAGATAGAGAAGTATTATGTGGTAAGGCAGTAAAGGTTAAGACCTTAGATGATCTTTTTAACGCTACCATATTTGATTCAACAAAATATGCTAAGAGTCTAGGCATTGTACCAGGATTAAAGGTATATGAAGCATTTGAAAAGATTCGCTTGGCGCTTTAGTTTTTTAATCTTATTTATTTTACTTATTGTTTATGTCTGCAAATTTTCTATGAGTTATTTTTCAGAGGCTATGGATGTCTATACAGAGTCCTTAGTTATAGGTTATGCAACAGAAGTAATAGATGAAGGAATTACTGAAGGAGTAGTAGAACTCTTAGATGGGAAGAGTGTTCTATGTGAATCCTATGATTCTACAGGCAAGGTATCTTATGCATACTTAGATGTAAAAACAATCAATTATTTAAGAAACAATATTTCAAGGTATATAGCGAGTTGTGTAGATATTATCAATAAAGGGGAAAAATTTAGCACAGTAGATTTGCCTTTAGGGTATTTTTTTGGGTTAAATTATTTTTTCTCGAAGGGCTTACGTGTCCCTATTCACTTAGAAGTCGTTGGAAATCAGGATGTTGTTATAGAAAAAAGTATAGAAAGCTATGGATTGAATACTACAGTTTTACAGATTAATATGATTATAGCCATAAATATACGTAGTGTGATTCCTTTTCAAACAAATACAGTTCAAACTAAAATCAGCATTCCTGTTGCGTTAGAAATATTAAATAATGATATACCATATTATTTGGGTATGAACAAAACAAATATAAGCTAGAAATATAGAAGATTCTAGCTTTTTATTTATGAAAGCAATGTAAATTAAAAACTATATAATAATTCTTTTGTATATTTTTGGAATTGTGGTATAATATTTCTAGGTGGTAGTATGCTAATAGATAGTAGAAAAGGGCAATACATAGTAGAAAGCAATTATCGTGATGCTTTTAGATTGGAAGCCTTTGAAGAAAAATACATAGAAGAATGTTTTGATAAATATTTATATATTGTTGGAGATATTAGTTCAGGTATATTAAGGTTAAAAGGGTTTGATAATAACCCAAAAAGTAAGAATTATTATGGGTTTATTGAGGACTATTTAGAGTTATCATGTGCAATGGGATGTCCTTATTATGTTTTGAAACGAATCCAATCTGATAAGGAATACCAACAAGAGCTTTCTAATCCAAAGGAACCTAATACAGATGGGTTTGTCATTCATTCTTTGACTAAAGAAAACTTTGATAAGGAAAATATTGTTTTAGAACCGACGCCTAAGGGGAGGCCTAATATCATTATTTCGGCCGAAAAGCTGAATAAAATACCTAAGGGTGAACTTACAGGGGATTTAAAAGAGTTAACAAATCAAGAACCTCAAAACAATACATTCAATCGTGTTGCTGAAAAGCCAGAGGTAACTCAAAGCTATGTTTCTAGTAGTCCAGGTTTTGTACCAAACCAGAATCCTAGAAATAACAACTTCAATAATAAAAATAGAAACAAAAATAGAAAGAGAAATAAGAAGTAATTATGGATACAAAAAAGATTGAAGAACAGATAAAAAAAATATTAAATAAGATTCGTCCTTACTTGAATTCTGAAGGTGGAGATTTAGAATATCTTGGATTTAAGAATGGCATTGTTTATGTTCGTATGCTTGGCGCCTGTATTGACTGTGGCGCATTAGATTCAACATTGAAAGATGGAATAGAAGCATTACTTGTTGAGAATATTCCAGAAGTAATAGAGGTAAAAAATTTAGCATTAGGAGATGAAGTAGATGGTCTTTCTAGCTGAAGATAATAAAATATATGAAGAATTTTTAAAAATCATCAATACAAGAGCAATTCAAATTATATGTATTTGTTTAGTATCTATGCTTTTGTGTCAACTTTTGAAGTTTGTTATATTATCTATTAGAGAAAAAAAATGTGTTTGGAAATATTTTGTTTATACAGGTGGCTTTCCAAGCTCTCATACTTGCTTATGTATGACTTTAGTGACCTCCCTGTTCTTATTTCAACTTCATGATATTAATGGTATAGATTGGTCCTTTGCGGTAGCTGTAGTATTTGCCTTAGTTACTATCCATGATTCTATGGGAATAAGGTTAGAAGCATCTAAACATGCAGTAATTTTAAATAATTTTGCAAAAGAAATGAATGAAGAAGAAAAGAAGTCCTTAGGCTTTGGCAAGAAGGGGCGATTAAAGGAATTACTAGGACATCATTTTTATGAGGTTTTAGGAGGCATCATTTTTGGTCTTGTTTTTGGTATTAGTGGGTATTATATTCTTGTAAGCTTCGTTTAAAATATGGTTTGGGCTTTTCCTAAGCCTTTTCTTTTTGTTTTTAAAGTGGTATAATGAAAGAAATAGGAGGCAATTTATGGAAAAATATTTAGATTTAGATATTTCACAAACAAAACCGTTTTTTAATGAAAAGGAGTATAGTGCTGTCCAAAAGGATATTGTTGCTGCACATAAACTTTTAAGATCAAAGAAGGGTGCAGGAAACGATTATATTGGATGGTTAGATTTACCTGTAGACTACGATAAGAAGGAAGTAGCACAAATCGTTGCAGCTGCAAAAAAGATTCAGGCACAATCTAAGGTATTATTAGCTATTGGTATTGGTGGTTCTTACTTAGGTGCTAGAGCTGCTATAGAAATGCTTAAAAAGTATTTTAATAATCCTGGTGTAGAGGTTATCTTTGTTGGTAATCAAATTTCATCTACCTATGTTGTAGAACTATTAGATTATTTAAAGGATAAGGATTTTTCTATCAATGTCATTTCCAAGTCTGGAACAACAACTGAACCAGCTATTGCATTCCGTATTTTTAAAGAATATATGGAAGAGCGTTATGGTAAGGCAGAAGCAAAGAATCGTATTTATGCTACAACAGATAAGGCTAGGGGTGCATTAAAGACTTTGGCAGATACTGAAGGTTATGAGACCTTCGTAGTACCTGATGATGTAGGTGGAAGATTTTCTGTTCTTACACCAGTAGGATTATTACCTATTGCTTCTGCAGGTGTAGATATTTTTGAAATGCTAAATGGTGCAACTGCTGCATGTCACTTCTATAAGGAAGAAGATGTAGAAAAGAATGATGCATTAAAATATGCACTTGTTCGTAATTTATTATATCGCAAGGGTAAAAAGCTTGAAATGCTTATTAATTATGAACCAAGATTACAATACTTTGCAGAATGGTGGAAACAATTGTTTGGTGAATCTGAAGGTAAAGACGGAAAGGGTATTTGGATTACTTCAGCATCCTTCTCAACTGACCTACATTCCTTAGGACAGATGATTCAAGAAGGAGAACGTACAATTTTTGAAACAGTTTTAAATGTGGTAGAGCCAGTTTCTAATATTGTAATTGAATCTGATAAGGATAATCTAGATGGTTTAAACTTCTTAGCTGGTAAGACTATGGACTATGTAAACAAGATGGCTATGACAGGAACTATGATAGCTCATGTCGATGGTGGGGTACCTAACATTCGTTTAAACATTCCTAATATTTCTGCATATAGCTTTGGTTATATGGTTTATTTCTTTGAACTTGCTTGTGGTGTATCTGCATATACCTTAGGTGTAAATCCATTTAATCAGCCAGGTGTTGAGGCTTACAAGAAGAATATGTTTGCATTACTTGGTAAACCAGGCTATGAAGATTTAAAGTCATCCTTAGAAGCTAAATTAAAGCATTAATTTATGGCGTTAATTGAAAAAGTAAATTCCGCTGTTAATAGTTGAAAATTTTGTTAAAAAAG
>JAMPGQ010000054.1 GCA_023663825.1 Anaeroplasma bactoclasticum | reverse complement strand
CCATTTTTAAAGACTCAACCATGTCAATTTTTTTATTTTTTATAGATATAACAAAACTAACCAATAAAGATACACCAAGAGTTACTAAAATACTTACAATATAGGTTAAAGGTCCTAAAATAAGCTTTAGTTCATACTCACTTGCTAGACTCACTAAAAGTAGTTTTAAAACTAGATAACCTAATGGGAGACCTATAAGAATACCTATGATACTTAACCACAGATTTTGGCCAATTAAAAGTTTTCCTATATAATTATTTTTAAAACCCAAAACCTTTAAGGTCGCAAGTTCTTTATAGCGCTCTACATAGCTCATAACTCCTAGATTATATAATACTACAACTCCTAAAATAATTGCAGCTATAACTAACACGAGTACCATAACATTCATGATTTCTAGAAAATTATCATAAGATTCAATTATACTTGTTTTTGTTTGAATAGAGGAAATTACAGATGTTTCATTTGCTAATGCTTCTATTCCTTGAGGAGTAAGATTAGAAAATAATGCAGTTGGGGTGCTTTCTAATGAGATGCTTTTGGCATATTCATTTGTCATCACAATACTTTCAGTCACAACAGAACGAATAAATCCTGCCACTTTAACGCTATATTTTTTATCACTTCCATAAGGAGTAAAGGATATAAAATCTCCTATAGAAACATTTCCTGCTAGCCTTAAGCACAAATAAACTCCCTCATTGGATAAAGAAATACTTCTGTTCTTTTCATCAACAAAATGTATTTTAGGATTTGTTTTATCTAGTGCATAAATTTCTAAAGAAATGGCTTTTGTGTTATAATCGATAGAAATTGTAGACACTGCATCCGCACTACACTTACGCATAAGATTTTCTATTTCTATTTTATCTGCTTCAGAGGATAAATTGATTCTCGATTCATAATCATAGATATCATTTTCAATTAGACTGATAAACCCTGTCATCGTATCTTTCATTCCAAGAGCCCCTACAAGTAAAACCATGCATCCTATTACTCCAATGAGTGTCATACCTGTTCTTGATTTATGTCTAGTAATATCTCTTAAATTCCATCTTGTTCCAAAGGAAAATTTGTTCCATAGTTTAGTTTTTTCTAAGAGGAATGGTTTTACTTTTTTAGGAACAGTAGGACGAAGTACTTCTGCAGCATTCCCCCTTAACATTCTTTTGACAGAGAGAAAACTAATAAACGTTAAAAATAAAATTGTTGCAAAGAATGCCAGATAACAAAACCAAGGAGCAGAAAGTTTCCAATAAGGCATATCAAAATAAGTTCCTTGCATAGCATTTGGGTTTACCACAATAGCTGCAATTCCGTATCCTAAAGAGAAGCCTATTAAGGATCCAATGAGTCCTATCATAAAGCCATAAGAGGTATAATGACCTACAATTCTTCTGTTTTTTAACCCTAATGCCTTCAAAATTCCTATTTGTCTTTTTTCATTCATTGTAATTCTGTGCATTGTAGAAATCATCGTTAGAACTGCAATAGCTAAAAACAATACTGGTAAAATAGATCCCATAGTTTGCCCTTCTTCAATTTCACTTATGGCACCTGCATAGGATACATGCTTATCTTTTTCTAAAAGTAAAACTGTTCTACCTAAAGCATCCTGAAGTTTGGCTTCTAGTTCTTCTTTAGAAAGATTTGATTTTAGGTTAATTTGAGGATAAAAGATATTTCCTAAGTTCTTAAGTACCTCGTTAGGAGAAATATAGGCAAATCCATACGTTCTATAATCAGGCATAAGCTGATTATCTCCAGATACACAAATCATATATTCTCCACTTTTTACAAGTCCTACTATACTAGAGGTGAAATCATGTCCTTGTAAAGTAAAGGTTATAGAATCTCCAATTTCTATCTTGTTTTCTTTTGCAAACTTATCAGAAATCCAAATTCCTTCTTTACCATCATAGTCTTTTCCATCCATAATTTTCATAGTAGAAACTGTATAGTCCTCTAAGACTGTTAAGGCGAGGTTTGCCTCTGTTTTCTTTAAAGACACATCTAAAGAAAGAAATCTTGTAGCAGCATCTACACCTTCAATATGCTTCACTTTGTTTATGTCATCTTCAGTAAAGCCTGTATCCAAATAAATTCTATAGTCTGCATAATTGGTTTCCTCTAAAAATGTATTGATATTATCATCTAAGCTATACCACTCCATATTAAAGCCAATAAAAACACCAACACCAATAGAAACCATAATAATCATAGATATAAATTGTGCCTTATATTTTAACGCTGTTCTAAGCAATTTTTTCCAAAGCATATTACCATTCCACTTCCTCTACATTGAGTGGATTTGATTGTTCTTCTAAAGATTTAATTTTCCCATTTTTCACTTGAATAATAACATCTGCGAGCTTAGCTATATTTTGATTATGAGTAACTATTACAATCGTTTTTCCATACTCTTTAGCCATTTTCAAAAGAAGCTTCAAAACCATTTTTCCTGTTTCCGAATCCAAGGCTCCTGTTGGCTCATCGCATAGCAATATTTTAGGATTTTTGGTAAGTGCTCGAGCGATACTTACACGCTGTTGTTCTCCTCCTGATAGCTCATTAGGGAAATTCTTCATATGGTCTAAAAGCCCTACTTCATCTAGCATTTGTTTAGGATCAAGAGCTTCCTTTACAATTTCCTTTATAAGTGCCACATTTTCATAGACTGTAAGTGTTGGAATTAAATTATAAAACTGAAAGATAAAACCAACTGTTTTAGCACGATATTCAGATAATTCATTTTCTTTTAAATTTGAAATATCTAAGCCATTTACAATAATACTACCACTAGTTGGATTATCCAAGCCACCAATCATATTTAAAAGGGTGGATTTGCCAGCACCTGAAGGACCTAAAATTACTACAAATTTCCCCTCCTCTAAAGACAAATTTATATTGTCTAAAGCATTTAAAGTATGCTCTCCACTTGTATAGGTTTTAACTACGTTTTTAAATTCAACAATCATATTTATCCCCTCCTTGTTTTTTTAATGATATAGATGAATAAAAGAATAAGAACAATAATCGCTATACTTAAAAAAATAATATAAGCTATAAATTCTCTATCATAAATCAAGGTTAAAATTAACCCAATCGTAAATAAAAGAATGCCTATAAGAATCACTATCTTTCCCACTACAAGCCTTACATAATAATCTTCATATGAGCCTGTTCTTTATTTCTTCCTTATCATCCATATTATACCTCCTTATTTTCATAGGTTATAATTCTATTGATTAATTCTGCAATTATATTATTTCCAAAAAATAATCCTAAATCTGTTAAAATAAAGCCCTCTTCTGTTATTTTAATATAGCCTTCCTTTTCATAATCCTTCAAAAGATCAAGTAAAATCACCATTAAATCCATATTTAATTCTTGACCGTATTTTCTTAAGGAAATTGCATTTTTTTGCATAGAATAAATCATTTCATCTAAAATAAAATACTTCTTTTCAAGAACTCTTCCCATAGATCCAACCTTCGTATCTAATATCATAGGATATTCTATGCTATTTCGATAAACATAGCATCCAATATTGCCACCAGCACCGTGTCCGATAGCTATACAATCTCCTCTCTTATGACGAACTTCCATATACTTATATTTATCTATTCCTTCTCTTACCATTTTTGTAAGCTCCAATACCTGATAGCCTCTAGGTCTTAAATAATTTAAAATCAACTCAAATAGCTCACGCTCGTGATTTATATTTTCCATAGAAAGAATATCTGCTTTACTAAGCTTTTTAGCAAGTGGTGTTTTATCGTGTATCATTAAGGAATAAAAGCTGATTCCAGCAAGCTTTAAGCTTTCAATAATTTTTAAATCCTCTAAAAGATCCTTTGTAGTTTGATACGGCAAATTATATAATAAATCAATACTCGTATTTATAATTCCCTTTGAAATAACTTTTTTTATAGTAGTAATCGCTTGTTTTCCACTACCTCTTCTATTTAATAACCTTCGATATTCATCATTAAAGGTTTGAACTCCTATAGATAAACGGTTGACACCACCCTCTATTAATACATCAATCATTTCATCTGTAAGCTCTGTAATGGAGGTCTCTACACTAATTTCAATATCCTTAGCATATTTAAAATTTTTCTTTAAATAACTTAGTATTGATTTCATTTGATAGGGCTTCAAAGCAGTTGGAGTTCCCCCGCCAAAATTAATTGCCGATACCTCCTTTTCAAAATAAGGATACTTTTTCATTTCCATAAGCTCATTAATAATATATTCGTGATAGGTGGCTCTTTTTAGCTTATCTGGACGATGAAACGGACAAAAGCTACAGATTTTATTACAAAAAGGAACGTGAATATAAATTACCAATGGTTTATCGTTTCCATTATTTAATTCCTCTAAAACATACGTATTCTTCTTGCAAGTCTTATTTTCAAAAAAGCTTTTTAAATTACGACTTGCGTCGTGATGGCTTTTAAAACGTTTAAAAAACATAATCAAAAGCTAAAGGAATGGTTTGGATACAATATCTTGGCAAGAGTTTGATATGCAACAGCAAATTTAGAATTTGGCTTATTGTGAAATAACGTCTTCTCTAAAAAGAAAATATTTTCCTCTCCTACATTTTCAGTTATTGAATTCCAAAGGGCATTATCTTTATATATCTGTTCTAAAAGCAAAACAACCTCATCCCTACCAGAATGACATTGAATTAAAATCATAGAAGGCTTACCAGCATAGATTGCCTCAAGATTCATATCCAGTCGCTCAGCATCGGTTTCATTAGCCCAGGAGGATACTATATTTTTTCCACCTAATTCCTCTATCATTGCACCTACAACCGTATTTTTCGTATTTGCTTGAAATTTAGTCGTTCCAGAAAACATTGAAAATACGCTAGGTCCTTCTAAATCCTTTGTTTCTAAAATAACCTCGACTACATCATTTAACGCCTTAACAGCTACCTCTTCCCATAAATCCTTTTTATCATTTAAAAATGAGAAAACCTTAAACCATTTTAAGTAATCACTAAAATCGTTATAAAGAACTGCAACACAAGGGATACCTGCTGCCTCTGCAGGAGCAGAAATTGTTTTATACCCTGACATAGCCGTAGAACAAATAATTAAATCAGGCTGACTAGCAAGTATTGTTTCTGTAGACCACTTACTTCCTGAGGAGCTTGTGGCAAGTACTGTTACCCCTTCATCCTTAGTAATATCTCTGCCAATATATTCCTTGTATAAATCTATAGAGGAGCTTCCCCCGATACAACCAGAAACCACTCCGCCTGCTTCATACCATAAAGTAGTAAAGCTTGCATATAAATTACATACTCTTTTAGGATTTTTATTTAGAATAAAAGTCTTATCATTAGCATCCTTAAAGCTTACAGAATCATCAGAAATTAAAACTTCATTTGCTGAGGTTAAAAATTTACTTTCTAATTCTTCTCTATCAAGAGCTTTTTCATCTGGTTTTTCTTTTGTATTCGAACAGCCTATTAGGCTTACCATTCCTAAAACAACACATAAACTTACTAAAATTTTTTTAATTCTTTTTAACATAAACCTTCTCCTTTGCAATTTCTATTGGAATAAAATAAGGACATTTGTTTTTTTTATCATAAATCACATTTGCCTTAATATTAAATAATTCCTCCAAATTTTTTTCATTAATCATTTCTTCAGGTCTCCCAATTTGATATAGCTTCTTATCCTTAATCGCGTAAAGATAATTAGAATAACGAGCAGCTAAATTTAGGTCGTGTAAAACCATAATGATAGTAATTCCCATTTCCTGATTTAATTTTTTTATAAGCTCCAAAACCTCAACCTGATAGCTTAAATCTAAATAGGTAGTCGGCTCATCTAATATCAACACCTCAGGGTTTTGACAGATACACATTGCTATCCAAGCTCTTTGCCTTTCTCCGCCAGATAGCGTTTGTGCTTCCTGATATTGTAAATGCATCAATCCTGCTGACTCTAACGCAAAATCAATCATTTTTTCATCCTCTTCGGTTAAGGAATGTCCGAATTTACTATAGGGAAACCTTCCATAGCTCACTAGAGTCCTAACTGTAATATCCTCCGGGGATGTATGAATCTGAGGAAGATAAGCAATTCTTCTTGCTAGCTCCTTTTTCTTATAGCTATTTAGCTCCCTATCCTCAAAAATAAGCCTCCCTGTATAATCTACCTTTTTCGTTAAAGTCTTTAATAGACTAGATTTACCACACCCATTTTTTCCAATAATGGTATTAATAGAGCCCTTCTTAAAATCAAGCGTTATATGCTCTAATATATTCTTTTTTCCATAATGTATAGAAATATCATCAAACGCAAAATACATCATTAGCCCTTCTTTCTATAACGTAATAAAAGCAAGAAAAATGGAGCTCCAATAAAGGATATAATAATACTTACAGGCACTTCACCAGAAGGCATTACCACTCTTCCAATCGTATCGCAGAGAATAACTAAAATAAAGCCTAAAAGTGCTGATGTTGGAAATAGGTACTTATAATCCGACCCAACGATCTGTCTTGCAATATGAGGAACAATTAGCCCAACAAAGCTTATAAGTCCTGCAACAGCAATCGCACTACCTGCTAATAACGAGGATACTGCAATCAAAACAAATCTAAAAATTTCTGTATGAAGCCCCAAAGAATTAGCTGTTTCATCTCCTAGCATAAGAACATTCATTTTTTGAGGTAGGAAAATACAAAATATAATTCCGATTAAAGCATAAGGTAAAATTAAATAAAGCTTATTCCAGGTCACACCATTTAAGCCTCCTACCAAAAAGCCTGAGGCATTTCCTAAAGAATCAGCCCAAAAGGTCTTAATGATATCATTAAATGCACCAAATAACGCTGATACTGCCATACCAGATAAAATCATCTTTACTGGGCTTACCCCCTTTTGATAGGCTAAAAGATAGATAAGCATCGTTGTAATAAAGGCACCTAATATGGAGCCTATCGGTAAAAGATAGGAAAGTGCAGGAAAAGCCACCAATACCACATACCCAATAAAGGATGCACCACTAGTAACACCTATTGTAGATGGTGATGCTAAATTGTTTCTCATCACTCCCTGTAAAATACAACCAGAAAGACTCAGACAAATTCCTACTAAACCGCCAATAATTACTCTTGGAAGTCTTGTATTAAAAATAATGAGATGCTCTACACTATCATCAAAAACAAAAATTCCCTTTATAATTTTCCCAAAGGAAAACTGAATTGTTCCTACACGTACAGAAATTAAAATCGAACATATAGCCACAATGAATAAAATAAGCAAAAATATAAGCTTATAAACACTCCTTTTAATCATAATAGGTATTCTTTAAATATTTCCTTTACAAATTCTTTTGCTTTTTCATAGTCTAAAGCTCGTGGATATCCTAAAGACTCCTTCTGTCTTTCAAAGCGTTCCTTTGATAGATGTCCCTTTTCTCCTTCTGGAATAGATAGGCGTTGTGCGGTCCTATTTAAATCGATGGATCCTCGACATAAAAAATTTCCCAGCAATTGGTTGTTTTCCTTCACAAGATTACTCACATTTTCATAAACCTTTTTTGCGTGGTCCGTTTCCATAGATGCCCCTAGCGTACCTAAAATGACAACCTTCTTATTCTTCATCCTAGATAATAAAGCAATTGTATCATCATCTGTTGTACCATGATTACACCAATATACTAGCACAAAGGTATCAAATCTTTTTATGACCTCATCATTGATATACCTAATATTATAGGGACCTAGTCTATTCGGTACTTCCTCTTTTATCGCATCTGCCAAACGAAATGCGTTTCCTGTAATAGTTGAAAATATAATAGGTATTTTCATATTTTTGCTCCTTTCTAGTTAGTTATAACTAACTTTCTTTTAAATTTTAAAGTTAGCCTTAGCTAACTATTATAATAATACCATATAGAAAAGAGATAGTCAATCCTAATTTTAAGAATTTTTAGAGATTTCTACCAATTCATTTTAAATTCATAAAAAACAAAACACGACATTATATTGTACTATACCAAACTTATGCTATTTTAATCTTTTAAATCTTTTAGAGAAACTATCTAAAAATTCTTTTCTATATTGGTTTAATGACTTAGCGCCATCTATAACGCCTTCTCTAAATTCATCATCTAGTTTGTCTGCCCACCAATTCTTTAGATTTTGACCCTTAGGTAGTCTATGAATAGAGGACTCTGGAATTGCAGTAAAGGCTCCTTTATGATGGTTTAATTCCTCGATTTCACTTTTAATTTTATATTCAAAAACGCCTAAAGATTTTGGCATAAATCGAATTCGATACTCATCATTTCCCACATAAAAGCCTTCAAATTCTTGATTTCTAACAATCATTTTGAAATAGCTTTTATTCTCATCATACTCTCTTAATATAGGCCCTTTAAATATATATTCAATCACCTCAAATATTTCAACTATATCCTTTATTGTTGTATCTCTATCATACGTTCTTTCAGGTCTA
This sequence comes from Anaeroplasma bactoclasticum, assembly GCA_023663825.1. GTDB lineage: Bacteria > Bacillota_I > Bacilli_A > Acholeplasmatales > Anaeroplasmataceae > Pelethenecus > Pelethenecus bactoclasticus_A. The sequence continues at coordinate 5,613 of JAMPGQ010000054.1, read as the reverse complement.
TGGTAGACTTGAACAAAGGATCCACCTAAAGACTCTTTTGTTGGATCCTCTGGAACGCCATTTAAAAAATAAGTAACTGTAGGTGTATCTCCCATCTTAATTACCCCACCTAAATGTTTAGCAAAATAATTTCCTAAAGCACCATAGTCCTTATGAGACTCGACAAAACCGCTATTAGAATACATTCCTTCTTGATAGCCACCATTAAACCAGCCTCTATAAGTAGAGTTATCTTCAATTATCCATAAATTTGGAAATTCTTTTCTAATATATTCGTAGGCGTTTAATCCCCATTTTTTATTAGGACCACCAATGTAGTTTACTCTAATTTTATCTATAATTTCTGGAGCGTCATGTAAAGCTTGGGCAATATCTTCTAAAAGTCCCCAAGCTAAGATATATAGAGGTCTATCGTCTTCCTTTTTTGCGCATTCAATAATCCAATTTGAGCCTTCAGTTGATGTTCTATATCCCTTATAAGAGCACAGTTGATTTCTCCTTGTTTGGTTATATTTCTTAAATAGTCAGGGGAAGGGTATCGTTTTGAATAATTTAATAGTTTAGGATAGTCTTTTTCGTAAACATCAATCACATCAAGTATATCCTTAACTCTTCCATCACCCCAAGCTGATGAAATGAGTCCTTCTGTGTCAAATAAGTCAGAATATAACAAATAATGCACCATAGATTGAAAATCATCTGGATCACTTCCTCCGATATCTGTAGATATGATAATTCTATAACGTTCATTAAATAAAGCTCCTTTATTAGGTAACATATTTTTCTCCTTTTTTTTATTAAAATTTTTTATATATATTCATGATGTGTTTCCACATTTCAACCTTATGCTTGTGGTTATCCGTAAAAAAATACTTTTTATATTGATTACGCTTCACTATGCTTTTATCGTATAAACCTATGCTTATACCTGCCATGTACGCAGCGCCTAAAGCTGAAAGCTCATTGATATGACAAACAAATATATCTGATTGTAAAATATCTGCTTGAAACTGCATTAAATAAGTATTTCTCGTAGGTCCTCCATCAACTTTAAGATTTTTGATTTTCTTATGAAAATCTTTTTTCATACAATCAATTATATCATAAATTTGAAAGGCAATACTTTCTAAAGAGGCCTTTACAATTTCTGCTTTTGTGGTGGTTCTTGTCATATTGATAAGCATGGCCTTTGCTGAAGGATTCCAATAAGGAGCTCCAAGACCAGTAAAGGCAGGAATAAGAAGTGCTTGATCCTCTTGATTTGCAGATTGTATAAGATCAGGTATTTCATCTACTGAATTAATCATTTTTAAATCATTTTTTAACCAGCTTATAATAGCACCAGAATAATTGATATTTCCTTCTAAAACATATGTAATTTGATGATTGAAGGAAAATCCAATGGAAGTAGACAAACCGTAATCACTTCTCATTAAATTTCTTCCTGTGTTAAGGAGGATAGATGAGCCAGTTCCGTAGGTCGCCTTCAGACTACCTTCTTCCATGCAGCCTTGGCCAAATAAAGCAGCATGAGAATCACCTAAACAAGCACGAATAGGAATTGCTTGATTGAAAAGTCCATCAAAGCTTGTTTTTCCAAAATCAGCATTACAATCTACTACCTCTGGCAAATAACTTATGGGAATTTGGAAAATATCACATAATCTTTGATTCCATTTCAATGTAGATATATCAAACAACTGTGTTCTAGATGCGTTCGTATAATCTGTTACAAACTTCTCACCTTTTGTTAATCTATAAATCAAATAGGAATCTACAGTAGATAAATGAATGTCCTTTGTCTGAAATTGATTATGCTTTAAAAGCCAAGCCATTTTAGAAGCTGGGTAGTAGCAAGAAGGATATATACCTGTTACAGATTTAATATAGTCCTTATCTACTTCACTCAAAGTTTTAATGATATCTTTACTTCGGTTACATTGCCATACAACAGCTAAATCTAATGGAATTCCATTAGAATCAAAGGCAACTGTTGTCTCTCTTTGATTCGTAATTCCAACCGCAAGAATCTCTTCTTTTTTTATGTTAGATTTTACAATTAATTCGCTAACTCCTAAAATTATATTATTATATATTTCATTCATATCATGAGAAATATAACCAAGTTCATTAATAATTTGTTGGTGCTCCTTAAATAGTTTATCAGTAATATTCCCTAGTTCATCAATTAAAAGTAACTTCGTCCCTTGTGTAGACTGATCTATTGCTAAAATATATCTCATATTTTATCCCCTTAACACTTTCCTTATGAGCCTAATCATTCCTTGCGTATCTAAACCATATTCTTTAAAAATATCTTGATTTGAGCCTGCAATGATATGTCCATCTGGCAAAGCTGTTTGAATTACTTTTTTAGGAACATCGTTAGCTAGAACACTTGCCACCATACTACCTAAGCCACCATATTTTGAATGTTCTTCAAATGTAAAAATAACAGGTGTGTTCTTGGCTGCTTTCAATAAAGTCATCTCATCAAAGGGTTTTAAGCAATACATATCAATTAGCCCAATACTTAAGCCTTCCTTTTCTAATTCTTTAGCTGCTTCTTTAGCATAAGATACAAGTTCTCCACAAGTAACAATTAGACCATCTTTTCCTTGAAAAATTTCACAGGCATGATTCAATTTAAATTGCATATTTTCTTCATAAACTACTTTTGTTCCCATACGGCTGACTCGAATATAGGCTGGAAGCTCATCCTTAAGAAGCTCTTCAATTAGCTTGATGGTTTGGATATAATCACTAGGTAAGTACACTCTCATATTAGGTAAAGCAGCTAAGGCCGCAATATCCTGCGTTGAATGATGTGTCAATCCTAAAGCTCCATAACTAACTCCTCCAGATATCCCAATCAGCTTAACATTTTGATTAGAATAAGCAACATCTACTTTTATTTGCTCGTAGCTTCGTGTTGATAAAAAGCAGGCTGGGGAAGCAACAAAAGTTTTTTTCCCACAGCTAGCTAGTCCTGCAGCAACACTAACTAAATTTTGTTCAGCAATACCGATTTCTACAAATTGCTGGGGGAAAGCATTTGCAAAAAGTGTTAAAGATGCTGAGCCTCTAGAATCTGAACACAAAACAACCAAATTTTTGTCTTTTTCAGCATGCCTTAATAAAGTATCACAAATGGCTTGTCGATTCGTTTTACTACTCATTTTCTAACACCTCCAAAATTTGATTTCGTGCCGTATGATATTGTTCCTCACTTAAAACTCCGTGATGCCATAGCTCATTATTTTCCATAAAAGAAACTCCTTTTCCTTTCACAGTATAAGCTAAAATTAGAGTTGGTTTTTCTTTGACTTTTTTTGCAAGATCATAGGCTTTTAAAAGTTCTTCGCAATCATTTCCGTTATGAACCTCAATGACATTCCATCCGAAGGCTTCTGCCTTCACTTTTAGACTTGTTGTATTCATTACATCTTCTGTTTTTCCACTAATTTGAAGATGATTTAGATCCACTGTAGCACATAGATTGTCTAATTTGTAATGGGAAGCTGCTAGCATTGCTTCATAGTTAGAACCCTCTGCCATTTCACCATCACCTAACACTATGTAGGTTCGATAGCTTAAATGATCCATTTTGGCTGCCAAAGCCATACCTACACCTAAAGATAGTCCATGTCCTAAAGAACCAGAGTTAATTTCAATTCCATTAACCTCCTTATTAGGATGACCAATAAAAATAGAATTGGGTTTTGAAAAATTTTCCATAGCCCATTTTTTATCAAAAAAGCCTAAATCTCCTAAAACCATATATAAGGCATCTACACAGTGTCCTTTACTTAAAATAAAACGATCTCTATTCTTATTTTGTACAAGTTTTGGACTTATGTTCATTACAGCATAATAATGTGTGACTAAAATGTCAATCACACTTAAGTCTCCTCCAATATGGCCTGCTTTTGAACGATAAACACATTCGATGATATCTTTTCGAAGCTCATATGCTTTTTTAGTTAAATCATTCATCTCATTCACCTCGTATATAAGCTTTTATTTCTTCTTCATTGTTATCAAACAAATCTACCTTAATCTGCATATATTTGCAGGCTTCATACAATACGGGAACTACATTTTGATGAATACCTACACAATGATGAATATAAGGCCCTTCTACTATTTTAGCTTCTAAACGTTTCCAATTTTGAACTTCAACCCATAAATAGGTACCCTTTGTATATGGTCCATCAACCCCTTTGGCATTCCCTAATAATAAAGAATATTCTCCATTATCTCCATCAAACCTACATAGCGTTAGCTCACCATGCTTTGCTTCTGCTTCAACCGCACCTGGATGGTCAAAAGCAAGAGGGTATCCAATTTTAGGCTTACACTTTGCACATGATAGTGGCCATGGTCCACAATGCTGCAGAAGCTCAGCGTTATCATTTTCTGGATGTCTTATTGTCCAGTCTGCAAAGAAGCTTCTTCTTTCTTCCAAACTAGCAGCTTCACATAAGAGGGCAGTAATAGCTCCGTGGATATCGGTTTCGCAAACAACAGGAAAGCCTTCTTCATTTAATAAGCTATTAGCTGCACAAGGCATAATTCCAATTTCTTCCTGCAAAGCATTCCAACACTGAATCGCAGCTGCCTTACAACCATATTTTAATGCTAATTTTTGAATTGCCAATTTTAATACAACCACAGTTTCTAAATTTCCCTTTCCAATCTCAATATCAAAATTTTTATTACAATATTCAAGTTCCTTTATGATTTCATTTTGCTCCTCTATTTTGATTTCTTTCATTGCTTGTGTAAGCTCGGTTAAAGGTATAGGTGATAACTGAATATTGAATTTTTCTAGCAACTCTCCTTCATTACACATAGTTGACCAAAAATCAAAAGGTCTTGGTCCTATCTGAAGTATCCGAATCGTTTTAAACGTTTTTACAACATTGCATACAGCTAAAAAATTCATAATACCTCTTTTAAATTCTTGGTCATCTAAATGACAATTACATAAATAAGTAAAAGGTACCTTAAATCTTCTTAAAACCTTACCCGTAGCAAATAACCCACATTGACTATCCCTTAATCTTATTCCATTTTCATCTGGTTTTTCATCTCTTGGTCTCCATAATAAAACAGGAACATTTAGTTCTTTAGCAAGTCTTGCAACTTCATATTCGGTTCCAAAATTCGTATGCGGAACAAAAAGACCATTTACTTGTGCCTTTTTGAATTTTTCTGCTATCCTAATCCTATCTTCTTCGCTATGTAATAAACCATCACTTGAAATATCAGTGATATCTACAAATTGAATTCCTAATTCCTTTAGTTTTTTTCTTGTTAACTCCGCAAATAAAACTGCTGCGGGAGCAGAAAAAATACTTCTTCTTGTTGGTGCAAATCCTAATACTATTTTTTTCATTGTTTCCTCCATTTTTTTGATTATAACAAAAGGTAAACTGAATTATATTCATAAATTAAGTATTTTTACATCAGAAATAACTTAATTTGCTTAATTTTTGTAGATTTATTGAAAATTATATTTTATAATCTAATTGGTGATGAAAAATGAGCATAACAGCAAAAGAACTTGCAAAATTATTAAATTTATCCGAAGCAGCTATTTCAATGGCA
>JAMPGQ010000053.1 GCA_023663825.1 Anaeroplasma bactoclasticum | reverse complement strand
CCTACTAAAAGCATTCAACTTTACCTGAATTCAAAAATGGGGAAACTCAAAAAAATAATACTTTTCTTATTGAAAATAGATTCATATTTTGTTATAATTATAAAGGTCGATTTCTTTGTATATGGAATTCCTCATTCCTATACTAGGATATTCGCGTAAATTTATAAAGGAGGAAAAAACTTATGTTAACTAAGGAAAGAAAAGCAGAATTAGTAAAGACTTATGGTAAGAATGCACAGGACACTGGTTCAACTGCAGTACAAATCGCAATCTTAACTGAAGAAATCAATCTATTAAACGTACATTTTGAAAAGCATATTCATGATTTTCATTCTAAACGTGGCTTAATGTGCAAGATTGGTCAAAGAAGAGCTTTATTAGACTATTTAAAGAAAAAAGATTTAAAAGCATATGAAGAGCTCATTAAGAAGCTTGGCTTACGTCGTTAATTAGGTACTATTATAGTACCTTTTTCTTTAGTTTGGAGGGTAGAAGCATGGAAGCCTTAATGGAAATTATTATTGAAGTTTTATTTGAATTCTTCGGAGAAATTATATTAGAAATAGGTAGTGCTTTATTTGCAAATTTTTCTTCATACTTGAATTCAAATACAAAAGCTAAAAAAATACTTAAATATTCTATTGCGGGAGTTATCTTTTCTGCTACCTTTACATTGTTGATTTTAGCTTTATGCTATAAAAAAATAATTTATGTTGGAATTGTAATAGGTTACTTTTTAATGCTTTTATTGACATACATTTTAAAATTTATCAGCAAAAATATATGGAAAAACAATAAATTTGACATGATAATTACTTGGATAAATAGAGGAATACATTATATTTTTCCTATAATTCTAATTATATTTGCTTCTATAAACATCAACAAGGCAACTCCTGTTATTATCAGTTTGAGCTGTATAACGCTGGTTATTTATATTTGTATTAATATTTATAGATTTCAGAATAAAAAGGATACCTATAAGAGATTTAAAAAACAATATGCTAAAAAATCATTTGTTTATAAGGAAAAAGAAAAAAAGAAGCAATTTCTTAATTTCTTGGCTAAAAATAAAAATCATTTTATAAAATTTATGCAAATTGATGCGAAGTTTGAGGATTTGCTGCTTTTAAAAGGAATCCTTGTTGACTTATCTAGAATTTATGATTCTAAGCTTTTTTTAGAAGTGGTAGAAGAGGCACAAGAACGTTTTTTGTACTATGATTTGAATGATGAACTTAGAAGTGAAAAAGTAAAAATGGAAAAATATCTTTAGAAGACTAAAAATTACGAAATTTTTGTTTATTTTAGTTGATTTTATGATATAATAATTCTGTTATGAATAAAAAAGAAAGAATTTTAAGGAGAAATTAAAATGAGTGAAGTAAAACGCTTCGAATACAATTGGGCAGGACGTCCACTTGTAGTAGAAATCGGAGAGGTTGCAAAGCAGGCTAATGGTGCTTGTGTGGTAACCTATGGAGGAAGTACGGTTTTATCAGCAGTTTGTTCTAATAATGTAGCATCAACCGCAGACTTTTTCCCATTAATGGTATTATACCAAGAAAAATTATATGCAGCTGGAAAGATTCCAGGTGGTTTCTTAAGAAGAGAAGGTAGACCTTCTGAGCATGAAACGTTAGTTTCACGTTTAATTGACCGTCCTATTCGACCTTTATTTGCTGAGGGGTTTAGAAATGAGGTACAGGTTGTAAACACAGTATTATCTAGTGATCCAGATTGTACAACAGCTATGGCTGCAATGCTAGGATCATCCATTGCATTAATGATTTCAGATATTCCATTTGAAGGACCTATAGCAGGTGTTGTTGTAGGTAAGGTAGATGGTAAATTAATCATTAATCCAACTCCAGAAGAACTTGAGAAATCTGACATTAATCTAACTGTAGCTGGTACACATACAGCAATCAATATGGTTGAGGCAGGCGCTCGTTTTGTAAGTGAAGATGATATGTGGGAAGCATTAAAGTTTGGACATGCAGAAATCCAACAGCTATGCGATTTTGAGAAGGAAATTGTTGCAGCTTGTGGCAAAGAAAAGGTAGAAGTAGAATTATTTGAAGTAAATAAGGATATTATGGCTGAGGTTAAGGCTTATGCAGAAAAGCGATTAGTAGAAGCCATTCGTATTGAAGATAAGCTTGAACGCTATGCCGCAATTGATGCAATCAACGCTGAGACTTTAGCACACTTTGATGAAAAGGTATTTATCAAAGAAATCGAAGGAATCAAGGTGATTGATACTGATGAAAAACAACAATATCTACGCCATGTACAGTACACCTTAGATGATATCTTACACACAGAAGTACGTCGTTTAATCTCTGTAGATAAAATACGTCCAGATGGTCGTAAAGTAGATGAAATTCGTCCACTTTCTAGCAGAGTTGATGTATTACCACGTGTTCATGGTTCTGCATTATTTACTCGTGGACAAACTCAGAGCTTAGGTACAGTTACTTTAGGCTCTTTAGTAGATAGCCAGATTATTGATGGTTTAGGAGAAGAATCTAATAAGAGATTTATGTTACACTATAATTTCCCTCAATTTTCAGTAGGTGAAACAGGACGTTATGGTGCTCCTGGTCGTCGTGAAATTGGTCATGGTGCATTAGGTGAGCGTGCTTTATCCTATGTTATTCCTAGTGAGGATGAGTTCCCATATACAATTCGTGTAGTATCTGAAATCCTGGAATCAAATGGATCTTCTTCACAGGCAACAATTTGTTCAGGAACTTTAGCTTTAATGGCTGCAGGTGTACCTATTAAGGCTCCTGTTGCAGGTATTGCTATGGGATTAATCACTTATGGTGATGACTATACCATTTTGACGGATATCCAAGGCTTAGAGGACCATTTAGGCGATATGGACTTTAAGGTTGCAGGTACTCGTGAGGGTATTACAGCACTTCAAATGGATATAAAGATTAAAGGTATCACTTACGAAATCCTAAGAGAAGCATTATATCAAGCTAAGCAAGGTCGCTTAGAAATCCTAGATCATATGGCTACAACAATTTCTGAAGTACGCCCCGAATTATCAAAGTATGCTCCTAAGGTAGTTACAGCTAAAATTAATCCAGACAAGATTAAGGATGTTATTGGTGCTGGTGGTAAAACCATTAACGCAACTATTGAGCGTTTTGACAATGTTAAGATAGACTTAGAACAAGATGGTAGACTATATGTAATGCATGAAAACATGGACACTGCTAAGGCTTGTTTACAATATATTTTAGATTCAGTTCGTGAAGCAGAAGTAGGTGCTATCTACACAGGTAGAGTTACTAGAATTGAAAAATATGGTGTATTTGTAGAGCTTTGGGAAGGTGCAGAAGGCTTGTGTCATATTTCTAAGCTAGCTTTAGAAAGAGTTGAAAAGCCTGAGGATGTTGTATCCTTAAATGATGAAATCATCGTCAAGTGCATAGGTGTTAACGAAAAAGGTCAAATTGATTTATCTCGTAAGGACGCTTTGAAAGATGCACAAAAAAGAAATGAAAAGAAGCAAGAACAATAATTTCTAAAATAAAATGGGGGTGTCCTTACTATTGAGGATACCTTTTTAAATCTATAACTTTATATAAATAGCAATTAAAATCAAGAAAATAGGAAGTCATCTTTATATAATATAGTCAACTAATAAAAAGGAGTACACTATGGAAGATTTAAAATATTGGTATAAAAATGTGCAAGATATAATATCTATAATAGATACTTGCATAATAGCAGGGGATTCAGAATTCATTACATTGAAGCATTTAGCTAAAAAATTAGGATATTCTGAGTATTATAGTTCTAGAAAATTCAGTGAAATATCTGGGATGACTTTTCGAAAATATTTACATTACAGAAAGCTATCTTTTGCTTTAAAAGAACTAAGGGATCAATCTGCAAAAATCATTGATATTGCTTTAAAATATGGTTTTTCTTCCCCGGAAGCATTTACTAGAGCCTTTAAAAAGGCATATGGGATTAGTCCTAGTGAGTATAGAAAAAATCCTATTCCTGTAGCCTTGCAGACAATTATTAAACCTTTTGATTGCTTCTTGGCAGAAGGAGAGTATAGTCAAGAGGAAAGTAAGAGTGATGTAAAAGTGTATTTTGTGCGTATTCCAGCGCATAAATTCTTACACATTAGAAATTACAAAAGCATTGGATATTGGGATTTCTGGCAAAAACAAAGTGAGATTCCAGGACAGGATTGTGAGACAATTTGTGGACTTCTAGATAGTATAAAAGGCAAATTGGACGATAATAATGGAAATGAAAATAATTCCTCTAGTGGTCAGCTTATGGCATGGATTAATGCTTTAGATGGAAGATTATGCAGTTGGGGAATTCCTTTGGCAGAAGCCTATGGAGTACGCCTTCCTATCAATTATAAAGGACCAATTCCTTCTAGTATGCAGATGATGGATGTTAAAGAGGGGGAGTATATTGTTTTTGAGCATGGGCCTTTTGATATCGCTTATGAGAGTCAAAGTGTAGAGAAAAAGATTGAAACTGCAATGAAAAATTTCAATTACGAGACTGCTGGTTATACTTTGGATATGCAAGAGGAAAGAGTTTTTTACTTTTTTCACGATCCAAATCGTTTTTGGAAATATGTTCGACCAGTAATTAAAACAAAATAGAAATAAAGATCAACCTCCTTGAAACTCAAGAAAAGAAGCTTAGATAATTACTATAAAAGTAGCTTTCTTTTCTTGATTTGTTAAAAAAATAATGCTATACTATACTTCGGCAGTTGGGTAACTGAGCCAATATGGTTAGGAAAGTCCATGCTAGCACAGTCTGAGATGATTGTAGTGTTTGTGCTTAGCCAATAAATAAGCTAAGGCATAGAGATATGACGGCGGAAGAAGCCTAAGTCCTTATGGGATATGGTGTATTTCCATAACGTGCCACAGAGACGAGTTCTATAGAAATATAGAAATGAAACGTTGGTAAACCCCTCAAGCTAGAAACCCAAATTTTGGTAGGGGAGTTTTAGGAGGCAAAATGAAGCCTTCCTAAGGGCAAAGCAATTTGCAGATAAATAGTTACCACCTATTTATTAGGTACAGAACATGGCTTATAGACTGCTAAAAAGAGGATGAAAGTCCTCTTTTTCTATATATTTACAAATTTATTAAAAAAAGTGTTGACATACTATATAATACATAGTATACTATGGGTGAAAAACAATTTTTGCATATTTTTTTAGACTTGATACTATGCATTACATAGTATAAAGGAGTGATGAGATGAATGTTCAGATAAAAAAAGGAATCGTAGAAGTATGTGTTCTTGCAAGCTTAAGAAAGGAACCCTCCTACGGCTATAAAATAATCAGTGATATTTCTGAGCTTATAGAAATATCAGAATCTACACTATATCCTATATTGAGGCGATTAGAGGCTCAAGATTTCTTAAGAACATATTCCAAAGACTTCAATGGAAGAGTTAGAAAATATTATGAAATCACTCGTTTAGGAGAGAAAAGAATTAAGGAATTCTTAGATGAGTGGAAGGATATGCAAAGAGTATATGAGTTTATTAGAAGGAAGGGATGATTGATGAGAAAAAGGGAATTTTTAAGACGTCTAGGAGATGAACTTTCTCACTTAGATCGTGAAGAAAGAAATGATATCTTAGATTACTATGATGAATTGATTGAGGATACAATTGAAAAGACAGGACAAAGAGAAGCTGACGTTATCTATGATTTAGGTGAAATTGAAGACATTGCTAGAAGAGTAGATTCATCCTATAAAAGAAAAATTCGCTACGAAGAGGAGGAAGAACGTCCTAGATGTGAATCTAGAAGAAGAACGCATGAATATGAGCATAGAAGACGTAGAGAAGAAAAAGCAGATAGAGGAGCTAAAACGGGAATTGGTATTGTTTTACTGATTTGTTTATTTCCCGTTTGGATTGTTCTATTTTCTTGTCTATTTGCAGCTATGATGGCTATAATTGGTGCTGGAGTAGGATGTTTTGCAGGAGGAATTGTTTGCATATGGAATGGAGGTACACTATTTGCTACCTCATGGGCACATGCAGTATTTAGAATAGGTATTGGAGTTACTCTAATTGGTATTGTATTAATCGTTGGACCATTATTACTAAAGATTGTAACCTTTATAGGACATATTATTCTTTCTATCTTTAGATGGTTGTTCGGAGGAAGGAGAAGAAATGCGTATGAAAATTAAAGGATTCATAATTACAGGGATAATTCTTACTGTGTTAGGAGTAGGAGCAACTGCAGTTGCAAGTACCCAAATGGATTTTGATGAAGGCTATACAAGTTTATTTGCTGATCCAAATTTAGAAGAAAAGATGGAAACCTTTGGGGAAATAAAAAAGATTTCCTATAACGGGAAAGATGAAAGCCTAGATATTGTTTATAGTGAACAGACCAATACCTTTACCTATTATGAAAGTGATGCCTTGACGTATGATATTTCTTATGATGAGACTTTAAAGGAACTCACAATCGTGCAGCATCATTCCTTTACTCTTTTTTCCTTTTCTACAGGTAAAAAAGCAACCCTAGCTATCTCTTCTTCCTTAGAAGAAGTTGATTTAGATGTGTCTGCTGGAAATATTGGTATTAAGGATTTAACAATTGATAAGATAGATTTAGATGTTTCCGCTGGGAATCTAAAAATTGAAAATTCAATACTATCCATATTAGAATTAGAATCTGATGCAGGAAATGTGAATCTATATGATTTGAGTATAGATTCTAGTGTGTTTGATGTTAAGGCAGGAAATCTAAAAATAGAAAATTCTAAAATAACAAGATCTATTATTCATTCCAATGTAGGCAATGTTAATTTACAGAATTCTACCTTCGATACTTTAGAAGCAAAGCTCAATGCTGGAAATCTTACATTTAATGGAGATATCCATACTCATGCAGATTTTAAACTGGATGCTGGAAATCTCAAATTGACTTTATCTAGACCACAAGCCTCATACACAATAAATGGTGAAGGAGAAGGAAAAACCATAATTCTATACAAGGTATCTGCAGGTAATAAGAAAATATATTATGCTGAATAATTAAATTCCTCTATTTTTAGAGGAATTTTTCTTCCTTTGTTGAAAAAATAAGGTATTTTTGATAGAATATATAGAAAGTTAGGAAGTGATGATATGAAGGATTTAGAACAAATGCAGAAACGAAAAAAAATGATTCGTAATTTTTGTATAATCGCTCATATCGACCACGGAAAATCTACCTTAGCCGATCGTATCTTAGAAATCTGCGAATCGGTAGATCAAAGAACGATGCAGGATCAGATTCTTGATTCTATGGAGCTAGAAAGAGAACGTGGAATTACAATTAAATTAAACTCCGTAAGTATGATTTACAAGGCAAATAATGGCTTAGAGTATGAATTCCATTTAATCGATACTCCAGGACATGTCGATTTTACCTATGAGGTTTCTAGAAGTCTTGCAGCTTGTGAAGGAGCTATCCTAGTTGTAGATGCAACTCAAGGTGTTGAAGCTCAGACACTTGCCAATGTCTATTTGGCACTTGATAATAACTTAGAGATACTTCCTTTAATCAATAAAATAGATTTGCCTTCTGCAGATCCTGATCGTGCAAAACAAGAAATCGAAGATATTATAGGTATTCCAGCCTATGAAGCAGTGTTAGCCTCAGCTAAGACAGGTGTTGGAGTTAGAGATATACTAGAACAGGTAGTTTCCTATATTGCCCCACCAAATGGAGATATCTTAGCCCCTACAAAAGCTTTAATCTTTGATAGTGCATTTGACGCTTACAGAGGTGTTGTTGTATTAGTTTGTGTAAAAGAAGGTATCATTAGAAGAGGAGATATCATTGAATTTATGGCCTCTAAAGCTAGATATCAGGTAGTAGAACTAGGTGTACGTACTCCTAAAGAGGTTCAAAGAGACTATTTGATGGCTGGAGATGTAGGGTTTATAACCGCCTCTATAAAGGATATTTCTGATGTGCATGTAGGTGATACTATCACGACAGTTGAAAATCCAGCCCAAGTTCCTCTAGCTGGCTACCGTAAATTAAATCCTATGGTCTTTTGTGGACTTTATCCAATTGATTCTAAACAATATAATGATTTAAGAGATGCTTTAGATAAGCTAAAGCTATCTGATGCAGCTTTAGTTTTTGAACCAGAAACCTCTCAGGCCTTAGGCTTTGGCTTTAGAACAGGTTTTTTAGGTTTACTCCATATGGATATCATTAAAGAACGAATCTCCCGTGAATTTGGCATTGAACTTATTGCTACAGCTCCATCTGTTTCTTATCATGTCTATTTAACCGATAATACCATGAAGATTATAGATAATCCAAGTGGCCTACCAAGTATTCAAACAATTGATCGAATAGAAGAACCTTTTGTTAAGGCAACCATTATGTCTCCTACAGAATACGTCGGTGCTGTTATGGATTTGTGTCAAAAGAAGCGTGGAATTTTTATAGATATGCAATATATTGAAGAGACAAGAGTTGTCATTCACTATAATATTCCTTTACTTGAAATCGTATTTGATTTCTTTGATAAGCTAAAAAGCTATACCAAAGGCTATGCCTCTTTTGATTATGAACTAGGAGATTACGAGGCATCAAAACTTGTGAAAATGGATATTATGCTAAATGGAGATGTAGTAGACGCGTTATCTACCATTGTACATAAGGATTTTGCCTATAACAGAGGAAAGATTATTGTAGATAAGCTTAAGGAAATTATCCCAAGACACTTATTTGAAATTCCTGTTCAGGCAGTAATCAACCATAAGGTTATCGCAAGAAGTGATATTAAGGCATTAAGGAAAGATGTACTTGCCAAGTGTTATGGTGGAGATATTTCTAGAAAGAAAAAACTATTAGAAAAACAAAAAGAAGGAAAGAAGAAGATGAAGGCCATTGGTAGTGTAGACGTACCACAGGATGCCTTCCTAGCAATTCTTTCTACAGATGATTAAAAAATAAAAAAAGGAGAAAAAGAAAATGAAAAAAGAAAATTGTCCATATTGTAATTATGGAGAGCCACTTGCTAAATTTGGATATTTGGCATTTGAAACTGAGGTGTCAGAGGTCATTGTCTTCAAGGACCAAACCCATCCTGGAAGAATGATTGTAGCCTATAAAAAGGATCATGTTGCAGAAATTCAGGATTTAAATGAAAGGGATAGAAATGCCTTCATGAAGGATGTTGCAGATGTCGCAAGAGCTATTCAAAAGGCATATCATCCCAATCGTATTAACTATGGTGCTTATGGAGATACCTTAGGTCACTTGCATTTCCATTTATGTCCTAAGTATGAGGGACAGGCTGAATGGGGTGGAACCTTTGTGATGAATACAGGAAATCTTGTCGATGAAAAGGTCTGCCAAGAGGTTGCAAAGAGGATTATAGAAAATTACGAGGCTTAAAATGTTAGGATTCTACTCATATGAGTAGAATTTTTAAATTACTAGAATATTTATTTTACTAAAAAAATGGATGAAAGTGGCCAAATCTCATAAAAAGTAGTATTTTTATTGATTTCTTAAGAAAAATAGTATATACTTGTAGTGTCATATTAAGGGGAGGCATCAAGCCTGAGAGGATAAGGATCTACCCTTAACCTGATCTAGGTAATGCTAGCGTAGGGAATAATATGAGTTATACACATCTCATTTATATTCTTTTTTATGCTTGTCCTAGCGGACATTTTTTTATTGAAAAAGAGGAGAAAGAAATGAAAAAACAAAAATTTAGTACAAGAGTGCTTGCAGAAGTAGCTATATTTGCTGCCTTAGCGTTTGCACTCGACGCTCTTCAGGGAGGAATCTGGAGAGGTGTATTTGCAAGTGGAGGATCCATTGGACTTGCTATGGTACCCATCTTCTTAATTAGTTATAGAAGAGGATTATTACCAGGTGTATTATGTGGTCTAATTGTCAGTCTCGTGCAAATGCTAGGTGGCATTTATGTGATTAATGCAACCACCTTTGAAAACGCATTTTTACGCGTTATGGGACCATTTTTACAGATAATGCTTGATTATATACTTGCATACACTGTAGTTGGTCTAGCTGGTGCTTTTGCTGGAGTTTATGCTTCTAGTGAAAAAAGAGGTAAAAAAATTCTTTGGATGATTGTAGGTTGTACAGTTGCTGGACTTCTAAAATATGCATGTCATGTAGTGGCAGGAGGAGTATTTTGGTTAAATCAGGGAGCAAGCTTTATGAATATAGCCGATACTTCATGGTTATATTCCTTCATTTATAATGGAGCCTACTCTATTCCTAATATCATTATTTGTACAGCAATTATGGTTATACTAGTACGCTTTTATCCACAATTTATTGAAGTAAGTGAAAAATGTGTAAAGCAAGAAGTGGAGGTAGTAGAAAATGGAAAAGTTAAAGAAGAATAGTGAACTTATTAAAAGGTGTCTTATCATTCTTTTAGCAGGTGTTTTAATGGCATCTTCCATAGTTTTATTTTCCTTAAGCTTAGAGGTTTATGAGGGTGGATTTGATGCCGATATGGATTCAATAGTGTTGTTTTTCTGTGGAGTAGCCCTTCTAGTCTATGGAATTTATAGTGTATATGCACTTGAAAAAGGTCTTTCTACTCAAGCAATTTACTATGGTTCCTTTGGAGCAATTTCTGTTTTAATAGGATTTTATCCTTTGGGGGTATTCTTTAAGGCAATGGCGAAGCATAAGCCATTTATAGAAAATCAGGAATATCTATATATCGGTATTTTAGGAATTGTTATGATAGTTTATTTAATATTTAGCTATATTAGTGAAAGAAAGGATACTCAAGCATAAAGCTTGGGTATTTTCTTTACGGATTTAAAAGTCTATAAAGCAAAAGAATAAAACAATTTTATCATTACGAAAATACATAAATTTTAAACAAAAGAAGCAAAAAATCTAATTTAAAATGTCTTGTTTTATTGAATATTTACTTTTATTGTTATAGAATATTAAATAGAAAACAATACGGAAGGAAGAAGACGAATATGGCAACCAAAAAGGAAAATTCACAAGTGAAAATAAACAAAGAAAAAGAGAATAAATTGGTAAAAAAAGAAGTAACAAAAGCTACTCGTTCTAATCAAGAACAACAAAAGCCTAAAAGTGTTAAAACGAATCAGCAAAAACTATCTTCTATTTCTAATAAAGCAGAAGATAAAGAGGTCTCTTCTAAAGTAAAGCAAAACTCTCAACCTAACAAAGAAAAAAAGTTTGAAAAACGCAAAATTATTATCATAGCTGCCATAAGCGTTTTATGTATTTTCGTCTTAATTATTGGTTTGGTTTTTGGACTTAGAGGGTCTAATAAAACACCAAGCTATACCTTCAATCAAGGCACAGCAACTGAAATTACAAATGGATATGAGACAGGTACTACCAAAGCTATGCAAACTGCAGAATATTTGGGGACTGTAAAAAGAGAAATTCCTGAAGATGTGAAGGATGAAAGAGAAGTATATGGGGTGAAGGAATATCCAACTTATGGTAAGGCATTGAAGCATACAGCATCAGAATTTGAAGCAGTTAAAAATGAAAGTCGTGCGCTTACTCCTTATCCAACTTGGAAATCTTTAAATATATATGATGCCTTAGATGAACAAGGCTATTTGCTTAGAAATGGAGAAAAGGTAGTAGATGAGAATGGAGCGTACAGAAAGTTATATAAGCATTCTGCCTCTATTGGAATGTATGGTGGTGATGTAGCTGATGATGAACCTGCAATTATAAAGAAAATTTCTTTCATTTCACGTGCTGGCTTAGCCTCAAATCAAATTACGGGAATTTATGCCCCTGCAGGTGAGGTTTTGAAAATAGAATTAACAGAAGAGGATTTAAAAGAAACTGGAGGCTTACGAGTTTATATCGGTCAAAATTATAATTTAGATCAGCAAGTGTCCATGGAATGGACTAGCTCTGGAGTTAAGGGAAATGGATTTACTCGTATGAGTGATATTTTAAATATATTTGAGGTTAAATCTACGGTAGCTTATGTAGGATCTTTTATAGGAGGCCCTGTATATGTTAGACCGATAAAAAATAGTACTTCTCATAATTTTTCTGTTACAATTTCAGGTGGTGTAAGATATCAACATTTTATATTAGGTGTTACAACTGAGGAAGAATATGAATTAAATAAAGCATCCTCTGCTCCGTATTTCGATTTAGAGGTTTATGATGAGGCAGTTCGTTTTACTACGACAAAGCATACAGGCTCCGGTGGACATTATCTTAGAGATTATACATATGAGGATTGTACGGATGCTGCTGTTTTATGGGATAAAATATCACAGGTTTCAAAAAGTGTGGAGAAAAATGGTTTATCCTCAACATCTGTTCCAGTGATGATTATTGGGGATTGTTATATTGCTGCTGGTGCAGCATTTGCAAATCCAGGAAGAAATGGAGTAGTTTGCCCACCAAGCTGGTTGGCAGGGGCATTAAATTATAAAGCCTTTGTAGATGGTGGTAGTTGGGGGACTATGCACGAGTATAATCATTGCTGGCAAGGCTACGGCGTAGGAAATGGTGGGGAGGTAACAAATAATGCAACGACTTTAATCTCTTACACTTTATACACTCGTATCTCTGCTAATCGTACTATAGGAGGAGGTGTTAGTGGTTGGAATAGGTTTACGGATCCAGGAAAATCAGTTGGAGAAAATTTAAATATTGTTCGTGATGGTACGACGAAGAGCTTTGACCTATCCCTATACGCAACACTTTTACATAATATCGGACAAGAATATTTCATTCAAGCTGCCCATGGTGGAAGGGAAGCAGGGTCAACGATATATTATAACAATTTGGTAGAAGCAACTCATTTAGATATGACATATTATTTTACAGATGTTCTTCATTTTGAGGTGGTAGATGATATTAGTCAAACGAAGAAAGGATATCTAAAAAAATCAATAGTCGACGAAATAAAAGCTAGGAAATATCCTGTATTTGTTCCAGTTTCTTCTACGTATCAAATTGGAAGAAGTATAACAAAAGCAGATGGCAGTAAGGAGTATATAACTACTGCTCAGCCGTTTCAATATACGGGATCTTCATTGACAATGAATTTTGCAAATCAAAATAATTTTAAGGACAATTCTTATTTGAGCACTGAACTTGTTTTACCAGATGGTATAGATGTTCGTGTTAAAGCCGTAACTCAGCCTGAAAATGGTAAAGTAGAACTACTGGAAAATAATATGGTAAAATATACAAAATCCGAAACAGGAGGAGCTATTTCTGGTCAATTTATTGTCACTCTAGAACTAATTAAGAAGGATAATGCCTTTAAAATTGATGATGTTGATTTAGTCATTAACCTACAGCAAAAAAGCTCTTTAGAAAGAACGACCTATACTTATGAAACTATAACAGATGTACCTAACATTTCTACTTTATATCAGCCTTTAACAAATAGCTTTGATTTTGCAAACTATAATTGGACAGAAAAGATAAATAATGTTTGCCCTATGGAAAGTAGTTGCCAGATTTGGGCAGGTGGAATTAATTATTATGATGATGTTTATGATAAAAATAGTACGAATAAAAAAGATTTACCACTCGGCCAAACATTACAGCTTTTAGAAGGTGTAATTTATTTACCAAAGGCTGGAGATTACCGTTTCGCTCTCAAGGGGCGTGGAGAAGTTGCTTTATACTTATCCTTTGATAAAGGAAAAACCTGGGATCTGGCGGTCAGTATAGATAGACCTGGTACGGATAAGGCAGGATTTATAGAGGGTAACTGGAAAGATTATACACTTACAGATGAAATGACGCACGTTTATTTTAAAGCAATCCTAAAGGTTAAAAATAATGCAAGTGATTATTTTGGTATTGGCTATGCCTCCGAACAAACAGATGAAGAAGGAGCAGGACTTGGATATTTTTCAGAACTAACGAATGCTAATGGATATCGTAATGAAGAATATTATGAGTTAGATCATGCAAAATTTGAAACAAAATATTTCTTCCCTAAAGTTTACAAATATGATTATAATGATAAAATCTTAGCTACAGACCATAAGCTTATTTCTATTAATAAAGAAGCTTGGGATAATAGCTTTAGTACAGATAATTTATTTGATGGAAATACTAACACTAATTATCTTTCTGATAAAAAGAATTTTGTCACAGAAAATAGTCCAATAGAATTAGAAGTAGATATGGGCAAAATTATTACCGCTAATTCAGTAACTTTTTATGGCTTTAATGCTAAAGCAAATGGAGTTGGTAATTTGGGTATGCCACATTCCTTTAAGCTTTATGGTAGCTTAGATGGAGAAAATTATACTCTAATTATAGAGCGCGAGAATGCGACCAATACGACTAAAAATGTAACCTTTACTTTTGAGGAAGTAAGCTTACAATATTATAAGCTTATTGTAACTAAGACAGATAATCAAAAGTACTTTGGAATGAATAAAATTGAATTTGCTTTATCTTTTCCAAATGGTATTACCATTGCACCAAACGATGAAAAAGTACTTTATACAGGAGAAAATTGGAATTCTGAGAATGTACTATGTAGTTTTGGAAGGATTTATACGGGTAAGGCATCTGATTATGTAGAAATTAAATTTAACGGAACACGATTTGCTTACTTTGCTTATAAGGACACCCACTATGGTACAGTTAATATTTATATTGATGGAAGACTTGTGGCAGAGAAAGTAAGCTTGAATGGGGATAGAAGTCCAATGAGTGTAATCTATTTAAGCGAATTGCTTAGCTTGAGTGATCATATAGTAAAAATTGTTGGCCAAGATGGCACATTTAATGTAGATAGCTTTGTTTATTGGGAGAAATAATTAAAAATTCGAATAAAACATTGTGTAGCATTAAATGCAATTTATTTCTATCAAAATATAAAAATCAATATATAAAGACAATAAAAAGGCACTTTTTGAGACTGCTGAAAAAGTCTCTTGAGGTTTAACAGGAAGTAAGCCACGATTAATT
>JAMPGQ010000052.1 GCA_023663825.1 Anaeroplasma bactoclasticum | reverse complement strand
TTCATATCTTTCTTGATCTGTGTAAAATTTTCCCATAATTAAATATCCTCCTAGTAAGAAAGCTAGTATGAGCCTATTTCCCTTATGGCTAATAGTTGGCTAGTGAAAAAGGATAACTTTGGCTTTTTACCTTGGTTATCCTTTTTCTTTTTACTATAATGTTATTTTTGACGTACATAAAAGTATGGAGAAAAATTGTATGTCTTATATAATGAATCTAAGAAAAAAAGTTGGTCATGAGACTATTATTATGCCTTGTGCATGTGTTATCATTGGAGATGGAAATGGCAATATTTTACTTCAACAAAGAAAAGATGATGGGAAATGGGCTCATCATGGTGGAGCAATAGAAGTAGATGAAAATACTTTAGATGCAGCAAAAAGAGAAATTAAAGAAGAATTGAATTTAGAGCTTGATGAAGTAGAATTTTTAGGTGTATATTCTGGTAAAAAATATCATCACATCTATCCTAATGGTGATGAAGTATCAGCTATAGATATAGTTTATGTTTGCCATAAATATCATGGGGATTTAAAGAATACTGATGGTGAGGTAAGCCAAGCAAAATGGTTCAATAAAGATAATTTGCCTACGAATTTAAGTCATAATCCTAAGGATGCTATAAAAGATTATTTTAAAAAATATTTTAATATTACTTTGAACATTTAAATTTTGATTATTAGACAGATATATCAAGAGAAGAGATTTTGCCAGTAAAAGAATTTAAAGAGAAAAAAATTGAATACATATTTAAGTGTAAGTTATGGAAAAACTTTAGAAAAGTATTTTCATCTGCATAAAAGACTCAAAAAGGAAAGTAAGGCATTATAAATCAACAAGAAATAAAAAAAACTTGCCTATGTAGGAAAGATATGTTAAAATATTTTTGTGAATATTTTAAAGTTATAGGGGAGTAGTTTGCTAGAAATAGTAGTTGGCCTACATCATGGGTTATCCAGGTTCAACTTTAAAAAACGAGACTTATACTTATTATAGAGATATAATAGGTATAGGTCTTTATTTTTTAGGAGGTAGTAAAAATGTTACCAAATTTAGATATGATGCAGTGGTGGAGCTGGTTGATTTGTATTGTTTTGCTTGTGGTAGGAATTTTCTTACTCGTGAAGTTTTCTGATCTATTTGTTGATGCAGCATCATCCATTGCTAAAAGATTTCACATTTCTGAAATGATCATCGGATTAACAATAGTAGCCTTTGGGACAAGCTGTCCTGAGCTTGCTGTATCAGTATCGGATTCTATAACCTGTTTGCTAGAAGGTGGAAATGCAAATGTAGCTATTGGAAATGTAGTGGGTTCAAATATATGTAACCTGTTACTAGTATTAGGCTTTAGTGCTATTTTTACACCAATCATCATTAAAAAGACTGTTTGTAAGAAGGAGTTTCCTATATTATTGTTTGTTACAGCCTTATTCGTAATCTTTGGATTATGCTTCAATCTAAATGGAATGTATGCTATTTTAAGATGGGAAGGTATTATATTTGTAGTACTTATCCTTATTTATGTAGTTTATCTTGTCCTAGATGCCAAGCGGATAATGAAGGAAGGCATTGATGTAGAAAAAGAAGAAATAGAACTTATGCCTACTTGGAAATCTATTCTATTTGCAGTACTAGGTTTAGTTGGAATTGCAGTTGGCGGTGAAGCTGTTGTATATGGTGCTAAAAGTATTGCAGTAGGTGTGGGTGATCTAGCTCACTTAAATCATGACCTGGTAGAATCCTTAGTCGGTTTAACTATTGTTGCAGTAGGCACCTCTCTACCAGAACTTGTGACTAGTATTGTGGCTGCTAAAAAAGGGCAAAATGATATGGCATTAGGAAATGTTATAGGATCAAATATATTTAACATTCTATTTGTATTAGGCTTTGCAGGCGCTGTTAATCCATTAACTGTTGGAAATCAAATTGTATTTGATTTAGCTGTAATGATGGTCTCTACATTGCTTGTTTTTGGATTGTGTTTTTTAGGGAAAATCAATCGAAAGTGTGGGGCAATCCTACTTGGTTGTTATGGTGGATATTTGATTTATCTTATTTGTAGAACGGTAATTTAATCATGTGGTTATTTATATTAAACAGCATTCTTTTAGGTATCGGACTTACAATGGATGCATTTAGCGTATCTATTGCAGATGGTCTTAATGAACCAAATATGAAAAAAATAAAGATGATAGGTATTGCTTCCATCTTTGCAATATTTCAATTTGCAATGCCACTTATTGGCTGGATTTGTGTCCATACTATAGTGGAAAAATTTAATGTGTTTCGATATGCAATTCCTTGGATTGCTTTAGCATTGTTAGCCTTTATTGGTGGCAAAATGATTTTTGAAAATATAAAAAGCAAAAAGCATCCAGAAGAAGAAAAGGACAACAGTAAGATTCTAGGACTTCTTGGCTTACTTTTTCAAGGTATTGCAACCTCTATAGATGCTTTATCTGTTGGCTTTACGATAGCAGATTATAATGTTGAAAATGCAATCATAGCTTGTACCATAATAGGAGTTGTCACTTTAGGCTTTTGTATTATAGGATTATTTTTTGGAAAAAAGATTTCCTCAAAATTTTCTTCCTATGCAGAGCTTATTGGTGGTATAATCTTAATTGGAATTGGACTTGAAATATTTATTAGCGGAATGATAGAACTCTTTGTGTAGAAAAAGGAAAAGAAAAATGAAAGTATTGTGTATTAATGGTAGTTCCCATATCAAAAATGGATGTGTGTATCGGGCATTAGAAGAAATGCAAAAGATATTTGAAAAAGAAGGAGTAGAAGTAGAAATTGTTACTATAGGTAGCCTTTCTATTCGTGGTTGTATTGCTTGTGGGTCCTGTCATAAGACAGGAAAATGTATCTTTGATGATGAAGTTAATCAAATTGCTAAAAAATTTGAAGAAGCAGACGGTCTAGTTATAGCATCCCCTGTTTATTATGCTTCAGCAAATGGAACATTAATTAGTCTTTTAGATCGTTTATTTTATAGCACACACTTTGATAAACGAATGAAAGTAGGTGCTTCAGTTGTTTCCTGTAGACGTGGTGGAAACACAGCAACATTCGATGAACTAAATAAGTATTTTACGATTACCCAAATGCCTATTGTGTCTAGTCAGTATTGGAATATGGTTCATGGCTTTTCAAGAGAAGATGTAGAAAAGGATTTAGAAGGTTTACAAACAATGCGTACTTTAGCTAAAAATATGGTATTCTTGATGAAGAGTATTGAGTTAGGTAAAAAAGAATATGGTCTTCCTGTAACAGAAACACCTCAATTCACTTCTTTTATGGAATAAGAAAGGAAAGATAAAATGTATAAGAACATAGATAAACAAACAGTTTTACAATTAAAAGATTTAGTAAGCTATCAAAAAGGACAAGTAGTCAGTAAAACACTTGTCCAAAATGAAGCTGTGAGTATGACTATCTTTTCCTTTGATAAGGGGGAAGAAATCTCTACTCATGCGGCAGGTGGAGATGCAATGGTAACTGTGTTAGAAGGCAAGGGTAGATTTACAGTTGGTGAAGATGTATTCTTTTTAACTGTAGGTCAAACTCTTATCATGCCAAAGGATATTCCTCATGCAGTTTATGGAGAAGAACAGTTTAAAATGCAATTAATTGTCTCCTATTAATATAATATTTATAGTTATTTTGCACCTAAATGATGAAATTTGGGTGTTTTTTTTATTTTTTTGTTAAAAAACATCTCATTTTGCTAATTATTGATATGAAGAATAATAAAATCAATCTATAAAAATAAAAAAAGAGCCTGGTGCTCTTTGGATAAAACAAAACCACACACGACTAGGATTACAAGATAACCGGATTCCCGTATCTCGCAAAACCTTTGTATATTTTTTTTACCATAAAATTATTTATTGGCAGCAGGAGGTTAAAAATGGTAAAAGAAAGCAAAAAAAACTTAGAAAAACAATATTATCGGAAGTTAGTCTTTCAATTTCTTCTTTGAAACTTACAAGCTTTGCTAGCGGAATTTAGTTTTGCAACTAACTGAATGATGAATTGTTTATGTTAGATATTGAAAAAGTATCATAAACATTGTATAATAGCATTGTTATTACATATGTTTAGGAATTTCTTACGAAAAGTTTAGTAATTATAAACAAAGAAAGGAGATAAAAGTATGAATCTTGGTTTAAAAATAAAAGAAAAAAGAACTCTTTTAATGCTTACTCAAGAAGAACTTGCGAATAGATGCGAGCTGACAAAAGGATATATCTCTCAATTAGAGAATAATAAAGTATCTCCCTCAATAGAAACTTTAGAAATTATATTAGATGTATTAGGCACAAATTTTTCTGATTTCTTCCATGAAGATACAGAACAAAGAATTATCTTTAGTGAAGAAGAACAATATACAAAAGAATTTGAAGGGTATAAACAGACTTGGTTAGTCCCCACCTCTCAAGAACATACAATAGAACCAATATTCGTTGAAATAGCTCCACATAAGAATACCATTCATGACTACCCGCATCCAGGTGAAGAATTCGGATATGTCATTGAAGGGGAAATCTGGGTTCATTATGGAAATATTAAAAAGCTTTGTAGAAAAGGGGAGTCCTTTTACATTACTACAAATTCAACACATTACTTAGAAAACAAAAGTGATGTTCCTGCAAGGCTTGTGTGGGTTTCTACACCACCAAATTTTTAATAGTTGAGGTACAAATATGGCAAATAAATTGATAGAACTTAAGAATATTCATAAAGAATTCAATGGAAATATAGTTATAGATGACTTTTCTTTGTATGTTAATGAAAATGAGTTTATAACGCTTGTTGGACCCTCAGGCTGTGGTAAGACAACTATCTTAAGAATGATAGGTGGTTTTGAAACACCTGACTATGGTCAGATTATTTTAGATGGAGTAACCATCAATAATATTCCTGCATATCAGCGTCCAATTAACACAGTTTTTCAAAAATATGCTTTATTCCCACATTTAAATGTATTTGAAAATGTGGCTTTTGGTTTGAAAAATTTTAGTAGAATTTTGTCAGATATTAAGAATAGCGTTGCTTCAAAATACGAAGAGGAAAGAACCGAGTGCTTGACGGAGCTTCAAAATCCTACTATTTCAAAAGAAGAAAAGACTCAAGTGAAACTCCGCTTAAAAGAAATTAAAAATCAAATCAAACAGGAAACAAATCAAGAAAAATATAAACTAATTGAGGCAAAACTAGAAGAGGTTGAAACTAAATATGCTCCTATTATAGAGGAACTTGATGCTCAAATTGATATTGAATGGGAAAAGGATGATGAGGTAAAGGAAGCAAAAAGAAGAATCAAGGAAATAGAATCTATAATTGAAGAACAAGTAAGTCAGGGTGCCTCCATTTCTAAAGCTTCAAAGCCTTTTGAGGCAGAACTCAAAAAACTTAAGAAGGTTGCAGTATGGAGTGAGCTTGAGAGACTAGAAGGATTAAAGAAACAAACCTTAAAAGATAAAGCTTTAGAAATTAAATCAGCAAAATCCCTAATGCTAAATAAGAAGCAAATAAAAGAGAAGGTTTTAGAAGCTTTAAAGATGGTTAAGCTTGAAGGCTATGAGGATCGTAAAATTGATAAAATGAGTGGTGGACAACAGCAGAGAGTTGCTATTGCAAGAGCGATTGTCAATCGTCCTAGAATTCTTTTATTAGATGAATCTTTATCCGCCCTAGATTTAAAGCTTCGTCAGGAGATGCAATATGAATTAAAGGAGCTTCAAAGAAAAGTAGGAATTACTTTTATCTTTGTTACGCATGATCAAGAGGAAGCATTGACGA
The DNA here is from genome assembly GCA_023663825.1 of Anaeroplasma bactoclasticum. GTDB lineage: Bacteria > Bacillota_I > Bacilli_A > Acholeplasmatales > Anaeroplasmataceae > Pelethenecus > Pelethenecus bactoclasticus_A. The sequence continues at coordinate 9,706 of JAMPGQ010000052.1, read as the reverse complement.
TGTCTGATACAATTGTAGTTATGGATAAGGGGGTAATTCAACAAATTGGTACACCTATGGATATATACAATGAACCAAAAAATCGTTTTGTTGCCAACTTTATTGGGGAGTCTAATATTATTCGTGGAACCTATTTAGGAAACAAAAAGGTAGAGTTTATGAGCCAAGTATTCGAATGTGTAGATGAAAACTTTGAGGTAGGAGAAGCCTGTGATGTTGTTATCAGACCTGAGGATTTTGATCGTTTAGATCCATCAAAAGCTAAGCTTGTCGGTACTGTCACAGATATTGTATTTAAGGGAGTACATTTCGAAATTTGTGCAGATATTTGTGGTATGGAATTTGTCATTCATGACTATGAAATAGCTAAAGTAGGAGATAAGATTGGACTTTCAGTTGACCCTTATGAAATCCATCTTATGAAGGTAAATGAATAGCTTTAAGAAGTATTCTATTCCATATTTTGTATGGATGATTATTTTTACAGGAATTCCCTTATTCCTAATGATTATATTTGCATTTTCTACGATAGAAACATTTTCTGTTTATAGCTTTGGAATCACTGAATATCAGTTTACCTTTCAAAATTTCTCAAAGCTTGCAGATATGGCCTTTTTAAAAACCTTTGGAAGAAGTATCCTATATGCACTTATTGCAACCATATTATGTATTATTATTGGATATCCTATAGCTTATTTTATTTCTAGTTCACATTTTAAGCATAAGTATTTAATTCTCTTGATTTTTATTATGCCTATGTGGACCAATATGCTTCTTAGAATTCAGACAATTAATAATTTATTATCTGAAAATAGTTTTTTGTCTAATGTATTTCATATTTCAATCAATCTAACGAATTTTAAAGCCTTAAAGATTATTTTGGTTATGACAATCGTATATTTGCCATTTATGATTTTACCGATATATACAGTGTTAGAAAAAATTGATAAATCCTATGTAGAGGCTTCTAATGATTTAGGTGCAAGTCCTAAGAAAAGCTTTTTAAAAATCACTTTGCCATTAAGCTTAAAAGGGGTTGTTTCTGGAATAATGATGGTTTTCTTACCAGCAGCCATGGGCTTTACAATTCCTCAGATTGTTACTAATGGTGATCCAAACTATAGGATGGTTGGACAATTGATTGAACGTCAATTTAAATCTTCACATACCTTCTTTAATATTGGTAGCTTATGGAGCTTGATTATCATTATTTTTGTCTTAGGCTCCTTATATATTATATCTAAAATAGATGAGGAAGGAGAAACACTACTATGATGGAAGAATGCTTAAAAGTAGAAGTGCCAAAATCTAAAATCATCAAATCAAATATAAGAAAAGCTGCAATTATTTTATTTTTTGTATGCATTTTACTTATTACCTATATTCCAATTTTAGTCATTGCTTTAACCTCTTTTTCAACACATACGAGTGGATATCAGATGCCGGGAGTTACTCTAAGATGGTATGCAATGCTTGTCACAAATAAGAACTTATTTAAAGCCATTTTATTTACACTTGAAATCACGGTTTTATCGACGATTATTTCTACAATTTTTGGTACATTTTCAGCAATTGGTATAAATGCATTAAATAAAAAAAGAAGAAAGAAAATGATTATGTTAAATAATGTTCCTATTTTAAATGCAGACATTGTTACAGCAGCCTTTCTTTTAGTTATTTTTCAATGCATTTCTATTGTTCTTCATACAAATATAATTTCTCAATATGGGAAGCTTACAACATTAATTGCACATGTATTATTTTCGACACCTTATGTAGTTTTATCTGTACTTCCTAAGCTATCTAAGGATAATGATTTATATGATGCAGCCTTAGACTTAGGTTGCTCGCCAAGAGAAGCGCTAGATAAGGTAATTATTCCCAATATTAAAACAGGAATATTTTCTGGTGCCTTACTTGCCTTTACAATGAGTATTGATGATTTTATTATCACCTACTTTGTCAGTGGAAGTAACCAGAATTTTTCAACATGGTTATATGGTAATTTGAAGCAGCAAAGAAATGGTCAGTGGAATCAGGCTTGTGCCTATAATACCATTTTGATGGTAGTTACTTTTGTTGGAATCTTTGCTTATCAAATTATTAAGAATCGTAAAAAGGAGGACAAGAAATGAAAAAATATCTTGGACTTCTAGCTTTAGTTGTTATTGTTATTGTGTTTGTTTTTACAGGTAGTGGTAAAGATGCAGATTTAATAATATTAAACTGGGGAGACTATATGTCTTCTGATATTATTGACGCCTTTGAAGAAGAATATGGTGTAACTGTTAAAGAGGTCACAGTAGATTCAAATGAACAGATGTATCAGAATATTATTAATCAAAGTGCTCAATATGATTTGGTTGTGCCATCAGATTATATGTTAGATCAAATGAAAGAGGATGGTTTAATTTTTGAATTGGATTATTCTAAACTAGAAAACTATTCTCTTGATAAAATTGTTCCAGAATTGAATATGCTTTTAAATTCAAACGATTGTAAGAATTATCATGGCTACTATATTCCATATTTTTGGGGATCCTTAGGTATTATGTATTCTAAAAGAAAAACTGGAGTGGAAGAAGCAGTTTTAGAGCATGGCTTTAAGGTTTTATTTGAACAAAATTTATTACCTACAGGTTCTACTGTTGGTATGTATAATGTTTCAAGAGATGCTTTAGCAGCTGCAGAGCTTTATCTTGGCTATTCCTTAAATACAACAGATATGAATCAAATTGATGAATGCTTTGATTTACTAGCTAAAACTCATTTTGATCATTATGGAACAGATGAACTTAAGCGTGATGTTTCTCAAGGAAATCTAGATGTGGCTTTAGTTTATTCAGGAGATTTTTTCGATGCCTATTATTCTGATTCTGAATCTGAACAATATCAGAATATCAAGAATTATAGTATCTATGCTCCTAAGAATCATAATAATGTGTTTTTTGATGGTATGGCAATTCCAGTGACCTCTACTAATCCAGATCTTGCTTATAAGATGATGGATTTTATGCTAGAGTACGAGAATTCCTTAGAAAATACAAGCTTTGTAGGATATTGTCCTACATTAAAAGACGTATTTGATTTTGTTATGGAGGATGAGGAATGGGAGGATGTCACTGGAATTGATGCCTATAATCCGACATTGATTATCAATTCTTTAAATTCAAGACCAGAGGTTTATCGCTATTTAGGTGATGAAATCTATGCCTATATCGAATCAAAATTCATTATAATAACAAGTTAAGTTTTATCTCCAAGGAAAAAATCTTTGGAGGTATTTTTTAATAATTTTCTATTCAAATAATGAAGAATATGGTAAAATAAAGTAAAGATAAGAGGAAGCGGTATGGAAATTATTTTAAAACATAAGAAAATATCCTTAAGTGAAGCCTTAAAAGAGGCTAAAGCTGGAGATGTTATTTATCTAGAGGATAAAATCTATAATGAAAAAATTACAATAACGACTCCAAACATTACTTTGATTGGAACTGAAAATTCGAAAATTGTATTTTCTGCCACGAGTCAAGATTTTATTCCAGAAGCGCTTGGTGGAGATGGGAAAAAGACCTTTGGGACTACTGGTTCTGCAACAGTTTTAGTCAAACCAGAGGCTACTGGTTTTAAAGCTATTGGTATTACTTTTGAGAATAACTTTAGAAGAGATGGAAGAATTCAAGCCCAAGCTGTTGCCTTCAAATCAGAGACGAGTCATATTTTTTTAAAGAATTGTACCTTTATGAGTCATCAAGATACTTTATATCTAGATTATGGAATAGATAACAGATTAGAAAACTCTACTATATTTGGAGATGTAGATTTTATCTTTGGTAGTGCTGACTGCATCTTTAAAAACTGCAAGATACATGCTCTTGGAGATGAAAAAAATAGTGCTTATTACACAGCACCTAGCACTTACCAAGAAAACCTACAAGGATTTGTTTTTGAACATTGTAGTTTTAGTTTAGATAATGGTATGGAAGTATATTTAGGAAGACCATGGTATCCATCAGGTGCGCTCAAGCATATTCAACCAAGAATCAGTTTTATAAATTGTGCAATTCCCAAGGAAGTCCATTTATGTTTAAAACAAATGCATGAAGAAGATCCAACAAATTATACTCTTTATTTGGAAAAAAATTACATCACATAGGAGATATTCATATGAAAAAAGTTAAAGTAAAAAAGGATAGAAGAAAATATATTTATTATGTTATTGCGATTGGAGTATTACTGCTATTTTTAATTATTTTAATCAGTTCCTTGCTTGATATTGGAGAAAAGCTTAGAAATATTTCTATTTATTTGGAGTATGGTTTTTATGGCTTAGTAGTTTTATTATTCTACTTAGTCATTTTACAACCAATTATCATTATTCTTAAGTCTCCATCCTTATCTATTGCTACCTCCCTAGATCAAACTAATCCTAAGGCCGTTGCCATTTATAAGAAGGTTGCTAAGAATATTGTAAAAAGTAATGAACTTCCAGAAGAAGAAAAGCTACTTTTAACACAATATAAAAATAAACAAGAGTTATTATTCAATTTACAATATGTTTTTGATAAATCAGTCAAGGGCCAATTAAATCATATCATTATTCATGAAGCAAAGACCGTTATGATTTCAACTGCAATTTGCCAAAGTGCTCGCTTTGATATGATTACTGTTTTTGCAGTGAATGTAAAGATGATTAAGGAACTAGTGGTTCAGTGTGGCTTCCGTCCATCCATGAAGAATTTAAGCAAGTTGACAATAAATGTATTTGGAACTGCTTTAATAGCAGAAGGGTTAGAAAATTTAAAGCTAGAAGATATTATGCCAAAAAGCTCTTTAGATTTTTTAAACAATATGCCTTATTTGGGTGTTGTATTAGAAAGTGTGATTCAGGGTGCTGCTAATGCTTTAATGACACTTAGAATTGGTTGTGTATGTAGAAGATACCTATTTAGTGATGGTGCAGTAGTAACTAAAGAAGATATAAGAAAGCAAGCTTATAAAGAAACTTTAAAGCTATTACCTATGGTTGTTGCAGATACGATTGCATTCTTTCCAAAAAGAATTGTAAAGTTCTTTACAAATAGAAAAAAACCAAAAGATGAGGAAGGGTTTGATGGAGCAGAAGACTAAACAAGAATCTATTTGGGTAGATGGCGTTCCTTCTAAAATAGAGGATAAGGATAGGTTAGAACCCAGGGCTGTTTTAAATATGTGTGTACGATTTGTTTTAGAAAATATTCTAAATCGTAAAAAATATGATATATTGGCTGCTTCTGATGATCCAAATTTACTCCCAAATATAGAAGCAAAGCTAGAAGATAGAAACTTTGCAATTGCTGTTATTCCTTGCATTTATCCCTATTTTATGCCCAAGAATGATAAATTAAGAATCGGTTTTGCTAAAGCTGCAAAGGAAAAAGGGTATATTCCTGTAATCTGTCCAATTCCAATTCGTTCTATAGATAAGGATCGGGCAGAAGCAAGTATCTATTTAAAGGGTGATCTTTTTCAATTTGCAAATATTGGACAAATCATAGCAACAGAGGAAGAAAATCAAGAAATCCTTCCTCAAACTTTAAATTTTTCGTTATAAAAAAGAAAAAGGCATCTTTATTTAGATGCTCTTTTTAATGCTTTTTTCTTTAGTTTAATTGCTTTATAATCAGACCTTGCAGCTATTTTATCAAATATACAAATGATCCATCCTTCCTTTGTAGTAGGTGGAATTAACGTAAGTGGAAACATGTGGTGTGCCATATGGCGTTGTTCACGCTTTGTGATATGATAAAGAGATTTTGCATTTATTACTGCCTTTTTAGGATGAAATAATCCATGAAGATGGACCCCATTATTTTTATCATGCCAATCGTAAAAATATAAATCATGCAATAGTGCTGCACGAATAAGTTCTTTTTTGTTAATTTTCTTATAGTGCTTTACAGCATAACGAAAAGACATATATGCTACTTTAATCACATGCGTATAGGTAGAAATATTCCCATGGTGTCTATACTGCTTTAATTTAAGAAAATCATTCGTATATATAATTTCTTTTATGGTTTGAAAGAAGAAGGACTGTTCTTCTTTAGGTAATTTAAATTTTGTTTTCATAGTATATATTATACACTTATTTTTCTATTTTAAAAAGGGGATATATCTTGTTGAACTTAAGAAAAAAGAAAAATGAATTGTCAAAAGGTAAGCTATAATGATATAATTATTTTAAATTAATGATAATGGAAGTGAGTATTATGGCTTTTATTGAGGTGAAAGATTTAAAAAAGGTATACGGAATGAAGGATACGACGATAGTTGCTCTAGATGGGGTCACCTTTGAACTCGAACAAAAAGAACTTGTAGTTATTTTAGGAGCCAGTGGAGCTGGTAAGTCAACATTATTAAATCTACTTGGTGGTATGGATTATGCAAGCAGTGGAACTTATCTTGTTAATGGTAAAGATGTCACAAACTATAAAGATAAGGATTTAGCTTTATTTAGAAGAAATCATGTGGGATTTGTATTCCAGTTTTATAATTTAATGCCAAATTTAACTGCTTATGAAAATGTGAAGCTTTCCATTACCCATACAAAAGATTTTATTGATCCTAAGGAAGCCTTAGAACTGGTAGGCTTAGGAAAGCGAATGAATAATTTCCCTTCCAATTTATCTGGCGGAGAACAACAACGTGTAAGTATTGCAAGAGCTATTGTTAAAAAGCCGGATATTTTACTCTGTGATGAGCCTACAGGAGCTTTAGATAGTAAGACAGGAAAGAGTATTTTAAAGCTTTTAAAGAGCTTAAGTAAAACTGGAAATCAATGTGTAATTATTGTAACTCATAATGCAAATATAGCACTCATTGCTGATCGTGTCATTCATTTAAGTGATGGAAAGATTATTCGTGATGAGAAGAATGAAAAGCCTCTTGATATTGAGGAAATCGAATGGTAAGAAATGTTTTAAATATTAAGGTTGTAAGAGAAATTAAGAATAATTTTAAAACATATCTGTCCGTAATTTTAATCGCAACCCTAGCAGTAACTCTTTTTACAGGTATTTTTGCAAATTATAAAAATTTTAATGAACGCCTAGACTATATTTATCAAGAGGCAAATATGTGTGATGGCATCATTATGACAAATACTTATAATGAAGAAATTGAAGATTATTTGAAGGATAAAGATGTGACCTATGAAAAGCGTCTTTATCTTCCTGCAAACACGGGGAATATAGATTTATATTTAGCTAGCTTTTCAAAGGATTCTATATTGAATCGTCCTTTCTCTACATCCTTAGAGGAAGAAGCTACTTCAAAGATGGTTCTAGTAGACGAGAAATTTTTAACTCGTACTAATAAAGAAATTGGCGATACTTTTAATGTAGATATTTTCTTATCTAGCTTTTCTCTAAACATAGAACTTTTTGTATCAGGGACAATGACTCATCCGGAGTCTTTGGAGAATTCAACCTACAATCCCTCCTTTGTCTATGTAGGATATGATATCTTATTAGAAACTATAATTAACAAGTACCCCTTTATATCTGAAGAAGTAATAGAAGGGTTACATAATCAATTTTTAGTGAAATCAGATGATACTTTATTTACTGAAGTTAAAGAAAAATTTATGAATGAGGATAATTTTATTTATTCTTTAAAACGAAGTGAACTTCCTTCGAATATAACAGTAGATGCAGATGTAGAACAAGCAAAACAGCTTATCTATATTTTCCCGGTAATATTTTATTTAGTTGCAGTTTTAATTATCTTAACCTCTATTTCTCAGCTCATTAATAGAGAAGGGAAGAATATTGGAATAATGAAGGCTTTAGGCTTTTCTAAAGCTGAAATACTATTCCATTACATGAAAATATTTATTCTCTTAAGTGTTATTGGATCCCTTTTAGGAATTATTCTTGGACCTATTATTGTGCCTAAGGTTATGGGAAATAAATATAATATCTTATATCAGCTTCCTAAAATTAACTTACCTTTTTTTAGATGGGAATACTTGATTAGTGTAGCAATATTAATTGTAATTACAGCCTTGATGAGTATTATAGCTTGTTTTGAGGCTATGAATCAGGTACCTGCAAGCTGTTTAAGAGGAGATAATTCCGTTCAAATGAAACTATCCATCTTAAATCGTCTTTCCTTTATTAAGAAAATTCCGTTACCTATATTAATGGCATTCAGAAACATGAAAAGAAAATGGAGCCGCACACTGATGGTAGTTATTGGAGTATTAGGCTGTAGTGCTCTTTTGGCTTGTGGTTTTGGAATAGAGGATACAATTAATTATGGTTTAGATTTGGAATTAGATGAGCTTATCCCTTATGATGTTTCTGTTACATATACATCCCATACAGAAAAGAAAAAAGAAATATCTAGTATTGAATATGTAAGCTATGTAGATGAATATGGAAAATATCCAGTGAATGTTGAAGCTAAGAGCTTAATTTCTTCTTATCTATATTTGCTTCCTAAAGAAGCCCATGTATTTCAAGTGGAATACCAAGAAGATAGCTGTATCCTTTCAGGCAGATTGTCAGAAGAGATAGGAGCTAAAATAGGAGATGAAATCAACTTTGTTTACAATGGGAAAAAATATAGCTTTGAGGTGACAAATATTGTTGATTTTTGCATCTCTCAGGGAGTGTTTATATCATCCCTGCAATTACCAGATGTAGAATTTCAGCCAAATCAAGCATGGATAAAAACAGAGAATGCCTCCTATAATGAAAGAGTCGCAGAGGCCATTAATGCTATAGAAGGAGTATCCTCCACACAAACCATAAAAGGTATGCGTGCTCATGCAGATGATGTCATTGCCTCTATAAAGGTTATGACATTAACGATTAAGATTTTTGCTATACTTTTGGCAGTGGTAGTTTTATATAATTTGGCATTACTAAACTTTAAAGAACGTATTAAGGATATTGCAACGCTAAAAGTACTGGGTTTTTCTAAATTTGAGGTTGCTTCCTCCTTTATGATAGAAATTATTTTCTTAACCTTTGTGGGTGCTTTAATTGGTTTAGCCTTTGGTCATCCACTCTTAGTGGCAGTATTATCGATTAATGAAAATCCATTAATTAGTTATATTTATCACATCTATCCACTTTCTTATTGTTTTACTATATTAATAACCTGTGGAAGTAGCTTAGTGATTAATTTAATTTTTGCATTTTTAACGAATCGAGTAGAGATGGTTGAGTCTTTAAAATCTGTAGAATAGAAAAAGTATTGTAGAGAATAAGTATAAAAGCATAGGTATTATTATCCAATATCTATGCTTTTTTCTATTAGGAAACTATTTCGTTTCAACTTAAATGTGAAAATATAATCTTGACATATTTTTACATTTGAAGTAATATTTAAGTGTAAGAAGTTCTGGTAATTTATTAAGTAATTAATTGGAAAGTGATATTTAATGTCATGTGGTGCCTTGTTCCGAAGGAATTCCAATATATGAAATGTCAACTTTGAAAAATTTACCTAAAAAATATTACATATCTTTTCTAGAAACTACAAGAGGAATAAAATTTGTTGTGAAGACAAATTCTCCTTCAGGTGATAGAAATAAAGGTAGAGTTGTTCTTTGAGATATAAATCTTTTTTACTGAAAGTTAATTTACTCATTTAAAAGATAGCATACCGGTAATATGTCAATAGGAGAAAAAGAATAAAATATCAAATAATAAAA
>JAMPGQ010000051.1 GCA_023663825.1 Anaeroplasma bactoclasticum | reverse complement strand
AAAAGAGGCCTTTGGGCCTCATAAGGTGAAAAATTTATTTTTCACTTTTGTTCTTTGTCTTTATAATGCTGCTGCTTGGATTATCAGCGTGTGAAGGAAAACAAAATTCAAAATTAGAATCAAAGGAATTTAGACAAGGAGATAAAGTTGTTGAGAGTGGTTTAGTATTTACGTACTATACACATGAGTACTTATATGAAGAAGTAATACCATTTGTGGAAGAAGAAAACTATAAGTCATATTATAATTACTATTATTACGATATGTCAGACTATAGCACCCTTCCTCCAATATATTCTTCATTTGAAGGAGCCTTGTGGGCTGGTCGGGATTATGAAGGTCTCCATCAAGGAAAAAGTCTATTTCATCCTGAAACCTTTTATGATTTTTTGAGATTTTGTGAACCAAACCATTCTCCAACCTCAGCATATTTTTATCGCTTAAGAGATTATTTTGGGTATTCCTTATGGAACGATTGCTTTATTGTTACAGGATATACAGAAGATTTAAAAGAAGATGTAGTAATTCCTTCTGTTATTCAAGACGTTCCAGTTATGCAAGTGGGTTTCAAAGCCTTAGAAAATGCACCTATGAAATCTTTAACATTTTTATCAAATGATGCTTCCCCAACTAGTTATACATTGATACATCCTTATGCAATTTCTAGATGTCAAAATTTAAAAGAAATCAAAACTGATGCTAAGGTATTATCTATGGGAATATCTAATTGCTTTAACTTAGAAAGAATTTGTTATATAAGTTTAGTTTCAGATTGCTCCTTATATAACCTTCCTAAATTAATTAGTCTAAAAGATTGTGATGCAAGAACTTATTTTGATAAGCAAGCTCCAACTGCAGAGGAAATTACATTTCATAATACAAGTGGAGTTCGAAAATCTTCTATTTACAACTGTCCTAATTTAATAGAGATAACAGGCTATCCTTTAACAAGCTATAAGGGAGTTGTTTACTATGATGGTTTATATCCATATTATGCATTATATGATCAATATACACTTACTTTAAAGGATGAGTATTTTTCTGATTTATCATGGAATAGTTATACTTGCTTGACCTACAATCTAGATACTATGGAATTATATCTTCCGTTTTTGAATCAAGGATTAGTAAATAAAAAAAATTGTACTATAAAGTTAGATTCTCAAAGTAAAAAAATTATAGAGGAAGAGGATGGATACTATGTGTCTGTAGCTTATCCGAAAATTGTTAAGCTATCTAAATATTATAGTTCATTATACGAAGAACCTGTTTATTTAAAAATAATATCTAAGTAGCATACGAGGGGGATAGTTATGAAAAAAATATTAGTATTCATTTTTTTAGGAATGGTTTCTTTGACGGTTATTTCCTGTGGAAATAAAAATGAAGAGCCAAAAGATTTTAAGCAAGGGGATGAGGTTATAAAGGATGGTGTGATTTATACCTATTATGATGAGGAAAATTTGTATGAAAAAGAAATTCCTTTTGTTGAAGAAGAAAACTATAAATCATATTATAATTATTATTATTATGATATGTCAGACGTTAAAAATAAGAAAAAAATCACTACCTTTGAAGGTAATCTTCTTGCTTATGACAAGCTTGCAAACAGATACCACTTTAATCCTATTCCATTTCAAAATTATTTAGAAAAATGCGATCTTGCTTTTTCGCCGTCTATTGCGGAGTATTATCGTATTAAGGATTATTTTAGTCCTAATTTTCTTTCAAATGGATTTGTAATTACGGGATATACTAAGGATTTACCTAAAGATGTTGTAATACCAAAGAAGGTCTATGATATTAAAGTTATACAAATAGGATATAAAGCCTTTGAAAATGCATTAATGGAGACCTTTACTTTCCTTACAGATGCACTCATTAATAATGAAATACATTTTGAATTGATTCATCCTTTTGCTTTTTCAAATTGTCCTAATCTAGTTGATTTAAAAGCTTCTGCAAGAGTGCTTTCTATGGGAATATCTAATTGCCCAAAATTAGAAAAAATTTCTTATATAACACCTACAAGTGATTGTTCCTTATATAATCTTTCTTCTTTAACATCTATATTAGACTGTAATCCACAGCCTATAGAATCTTTTGTTGATGATGATTATCATAGTAAAGTGTGTTTTTATCAAACCTGGGGATTTGTGAAATCATCAATTTACTTATGTCCAAAATTAGAAAAGATTACAGGAGAAAGTTTGACAAGACGAAATAGAGTGGTATATAGAGGATCTTTTCCATATTATGCTTTTGATACTTATGAAATTGTATTAAAGGATTTATATTTCATAGTTAAAGGATATGAAAAAGCTTATACAATTACTTATAATAAAGAAACCTTAGAGCTTAATTTGCCTTACCTAAATACAGGATTAAACTATACCGGAGAGATTTATAAGGATCTTGAAAGTACGTTGATTGAAGAGAAAGAGGATGCTTTCTATATTACGATTTCTTATCCTAAAATTTCAGAAGAACTTACAGATTGGCCAAAGGATGATTTTAATGATCCTATAGTACTCAAAATTTCAAAAAAATAATTTGATTTAAAAAAGGATGTAATACTCGAATAAGTATGCATCCTTTTTCATTTGAATTAGAATTAACTAGTATTTAAAATAATTCCACATTTCAACTCTTTTTTTCTATCTGCAATAATGATATAATACTTTTATAAAGGTTTTGGTGATAGTATGGCAATTGTAATTTCAGGAAAAGATTTAGCTAAAAGCAAAAAGATGAAAATGGCAGAGGAAGTAAAGTCCTTTGTAGAACAATATGGTAGAGCTCCACATTTAGCTGTTATATTGGTAGGTGAGGATCCAGGAAGTTTGTCTTATGTTAAGGGAAAAGAAAAGGCTTGTGTAGAGGTTGGATTTATGAATACAACGATTCGTAAGCCTGATACTATTATGGAAAATGAATTATTAGAGATTATTGATAGATTAAATAATGATGCCTTAGTTGATGGAATTTTAGTACAATTACCATTGCCAAAGCATATTCATTCCGAACGTGTTATTCAGGCAATCAGACAGGATAAGGATGTGGATGGATTCCATTTTGCAAATGTGGCAAGTCTTTATTTAAAACAACCAGGTATCGTTTCCTGTACTCCTAAAGGAATTCTTGAAATATTAAATTTTATCTCTTATCCAATAGAGGGCAAACAAGCCGTGGTTATTGGTAGAAGTAATATCGTAGGTATGCCAGTATCGAAACTTTTATTAGATCGTAATGCAACTGTAACCATTTGTCATAGTCGTACAAAGGATTTAGCAAATATTACAAGACAAGCTGATATTTTAGTGGCAGCAGTAGGAAGAGCTAATTTTGTCACCTCAGATATGGTAAAAGAGGGAGCCGTTGTCATTGATGTGGGTGTTAATCGAAACTTAGAGACAAACAAGCTTTGTGGAGATGTAAAATTTGATGAGGTAGAGCCAAAGGCTTCTTATATTACAAAGGTACCTGGAGGCGTTGGACCTATGACGATTTGTTGTCTAATGGAAAATACAATTGAATGCTATTTAAAGCATGTAAAGGAGTAAGCTATGATAGAACGTTATAGTAGAGAAGTAATGCGTAAGATATGGACAGATGAAAATAAATTTAATGCATTCTTGAAGGTGGAAATTTTAGCTTGCCGTGCTTGGAGTGAAATTGGACATATTCCAAGTGGTGATGTGGATAAAATAGAAGCAAACGCTAGTTTTGATTTAAATAGAATATATGAAATAGAAGCACAAACAAAACATGATGTTGTAGCTTTCACTAGAGCTGTTTCAGAAACCTTAAGCGAGGAAAAGAAATGGGTACATTATGGACTCACCTCTACAGATGTAGTTGATACAGCCAATGGTTATTTACTTAAACAAGCAAATGATATTATTTATAAAGATATCGTAAGCTTTATGGAAGTATTAAAACAACAAGCTTTACGTTATAAGAAAACACCTTGTATTGGTAGAACACATGGAATTCATGCAGACATTACCTCCTTTGGTCTTAAATTTGTTTTATGGCATGAAGAAATGAAACGTAATTTAGAAAGATTTCAAAATGCTAGACTAGAAGTAGAAGCAGGAAAGATGAGTGGGGCAGTAGGAAACTTTGCGAACATCCCACCGTTTATTCAAAATTATGTTTGTGAAAAATTGGGGATTCAGTCTGCAAATATTTCTACGCAGGTTCTTCAAAGAGATCGTCATGCTTATTATATAGCTACGCTTGCTACAATCGCAAGCTCCTTAGAGCAGATGGCTTTAGAGATTCGTCATCTTCAGAGAACTGAACTACATGAGGCGGAAGAGGCTTTCAGTAAAGGCCAAAAGGGATCTTCAGCTATGCCACATAAAAGAAATCCAATTTCTTCAGAAAATATTTGTGGCTGTTCAAGAGTGATGAGAGGGTATATGCATACTGCATATGAAAACATTGCCTTATGGCATGAGCGTGATATTTCCCATTCCTCTGCAGAACGTATTGTTTTACCAGATGCAACAATGTTATTAGATTATATGCTTACTCGTTTTAAGGGTATAGTTGAAAATTTAGTAGTTTATCCTAAAGTGATGCTAGAAAATATTTATAAAACCAATGGTGTTATATTTGCTCAAAGAGTGATGAATGCTTTAATTGAAAAGGGCTTGTCGAGAGAAGAAGCCTATGATTTAGTACAGCCAATTGCTATGGAAGCCTACAATGAGAAAAAGGATTATCAAACTCTTTTAGAATCAAATGAGCAAGTGATGAAGCATTTAACAGTAGAAGAATTAAAAGAATGCTTTACATTAGAGTATTATTTTAATAATATTGAATATATTTATAATCGCTGTTTAAAATAAGTTGACAAGTCTTATTTTAGCACCTATAATATTTTATAGGGAATGATGATCTCCCTTGTGATTGCACAAAACCGCTTTTAAAGCTGATGACGTCTATAAGTTTTTTCTTATAGATTCATTGGCTTTTTTAATTTGTTTAAGGAGTTGTTAAATATGTTTTTGAGTTTATTTATAATATTTACTTTAGGTGTAATTGGAGGATACCTTTTTGAAAAGCTTCGATTACCTCGCCTTGTTTGGTATTTAATCTTAGGTATATTATTTGGACCCTCCTTATTCAATATAATAGATCCAAATTTGCTTCAAATTTCATCGTATTTAAGACAAATTGCTTTAGTGATTATTTTAACCAGGTCTGGTTTATCTTTGAATATAAAGACTTTAAAAGAAATTGGAAGACCAGCTATATTGATGTGTTTTGTTCCTGCTTGTTTTGAAATTGTAGGAGTTGCTATCTTTGCACCGTTATTTTTAGGAATATCCTATGCTGAGGCATTATTGTTAGGAAGTGTACTCGCTGCAGTATCTCCTGCTGTTGTTATTCCAAGAATGATTGAAATTAAAGAAAGAGGTTATGGAGATGAACATCATATTCCAGAATTAATTATGGCAGGAGCATCCTCTGATGATATTTTTGTAATTATTTTATTTTATGGATTTAAAAACCTAGTAGCTAGTTCAAGCTTTGATGCTTTCCTCTTCCTTCAAATTCCATTAAGTATTATTTTAGGCGTACTATTAGGAATACTTGTTGGAATATTATTATATTTTATTTTCAAGTATTTTAAATTGAATACAATTGGAAAAACAATTCTGATGTTAGGATGTTCATTCGGCATGATTGCGTTAGAAGAATGCGTTAAAGAATATATATCTATTTCATCCCTTTTAGGTATCATTGTAGTAGGAATTCTTATCCTAATGAAGAATAAAGAAACAGCAAAGGAAGTTCAAAAGAATTACAATGCTTTATGGAATGTTTTTGAAATTTTATTGTTTGTCCTTGTTGGTTGTGCTGTGGATATGCATTATGCTTTTTCTAAAGAGGGAGGAATTCTTCTTGGAATTATTATATTAAGTTTATGCTTTAGAGGAATAGGAGTACTAGCTTGTCTTATCGCTACAAAGTACACTTTAAAAGAAAAAATATTTATCCTGCTTTCCTATCTCCCTAAAGCAACAGTTCAAGCATCGATTGGAGGAATTGCTTTAAGTGAAGGTTTAGCCTGTGGAACTATTGTGATTACAGCAGCAGTAATTTCAATTTTAGTTACAGCTCCTATAGGTGCCCTTTTGATGGATTATTCATATCCTAAGCTATTAGAAATTAGTCTTTCTAAAAACAAAGGTAGTTAAATAAAATAAAAAATGTTATAATAAAAATACAAACAAAATGGAAAAAGGAAGTAGAAATTATGTTAAATATTAAATTAGCAACTTTTAAATCCCGTTTAAAGCACTCTTTAGAATTTGATAATGAGATTAAAAGTTTTATTGAAAATATAGAAAAGGAAATAGGGAGTACTCTAGAACTATCTGAATTATCTGATTATGATTGTGATTTAAAACTGATTTTTATACAAACAGGGGGATCAGAAGGTTTGTTTTTAGAAAATATTGATATTCTTCAGGAGCCTTATTATTTGTTAACTAATGGAGGAAATAATAGCTTGGCTGCCTCTTTAGAAATTCTTACCTATTTGAATCAAAATGGAAAAAAGGGAGAAATACTTCATGGTAATATTTCTTATATCGGAAAAAGAATTAAAGAATTAGCTATTATGGAAAAAGCAACTAAGCTTTTAAAAACCTCTAAATTAGGTGTAATTGGAACACCTTCGGATTGGTTAATTTCATCTATTCCAAGCTATCAAAAGATTAAAGAAGCATTAGGATTAGAGTTAGTAGATATTCATCTAAAGGATATAGAAGAAAAAGCCAAGACTCCTCATTTTACTTCATTACATCCAGAAAGCTTTAATGAATATAACAAAAAGGATATGGTAGCTTCTATAGATATCTATGATGCTTTAAAGGAAACAATAAAGAAAAATAAACTTGCAGGAGCTACAATTCGTTGTTTTGATTTATTAACCTCCTTAAAAGCCACAGGATGCCTTGCTTTAGCTAAGCTAAATGAAGAGGGATTTATAGGAACTTGTGAAGGTGATATTATGGCAATGATTAGTATGTATATCGCTAAGCTTTTAACAGGACAATCTAATTTCCAAGCCAATCCTTCTAGAATTGATGTAGAACATAATAGTATAGTTTTTGCACATTGTACAATCCCATTTGATATGGTTCAAAGTTATAGTTTTAATACACATTTTGAAAGTGGCATTGGTGTAGCTATCAAGGGAGAATTGAAATCGGGGAATGTTACTATTTTTAGAATGTCATCTGACTTAAAGCATTATTTTGTTTCTAAGGGTATTCTAATGAACAATCTAAAAGAAGAAAACTTATGTCGTACACAAATTAATGTCCGTTTAAATAAAGATGTAAAGGAATTATTAAAACATCCTTGTGGTAACCATCATGTCATTCTCTATGGGGACTATGAGGAATTAATTGATCAATTTATGAAATCCATCTTAAAATAAAAAAGGACTTATAAAAGTCACTTAAATTGTTTATAATCAAGATGTAGATAGAAACCTTACAAAAGTGGGGCTTCCATCTTTTCTTACATAGTTTGTATAAAAAAAGAAGCCTTTAACCATTGTAAAGTTATGAAGGCTCTTTTTGTATAAGGATTCATTTTATGAATAATCCACTTATGCCCTATGGATATTATTTGTCTTTAGAGTTTATAAGTGCGTAGACAATCATTAATATGATAATCACCATTAAAATTGTTTAAAGCCCATTTCTTAATATTTAAGAAAGAGGGAGCCCCACAACTTCATTATACATGAATTGTTTGTGTTATCAATACAATTTTAATGTTCTTTAGTGAAAAAAACTAGAGATTGTGATATAATAAAAAAATTGAGGGTTATATATGAAAAGATTATTTTTAAAAGACAATTATAAGTCTAAATTAGACTTGTTAAAAACCGAAGAAGCTATTAAATTTGTTAAGGATACATTTGAAAGAGAATTGGCTAAAAGCTTATCCTTGATTCGAGTATCAGCTCCTCTTTTTGTCTTGCCATCTTCAGGATTAAATGATGAATTAAATGGTACAGAAAGAAGAATTGAATTCCAATTAAGGAATATAGAAGAATCAGCTGAAATCATTCAGAGTCTGGCAAAATGGAAAAGGAATGCTTTAGCTAAGTATCAGTTTCCATTAGGTACAGGTCTATATACCGATATGAATGCGATAAGAAGAGATGAGGAATTGGATAGTCTTCATTCTGCTTATGTGGATCAATGGGATTGGGAAAGGATTATTTTAAAGGAAGATAGAACGATTGATTTTTTAAAGGATATGGTTTCTAAGATTTATTCAGTATTAAAAGAAACTGAACAAAAGGTAGTTGCGTCTTATCCTGAATTATCACCAGTTTTACCGAAAGATATTTATTTTATTACAACACATAAGTTAGAAGAGCTATATCCTAATTTATCTCCTATGGATAGAGAAAAAATGATTTGTCGAGAGAAAAAAGCTGTATTTTTAATTGGTATTGGCGGACCTTTGAAAAATGGTCTTCCTCATGATGGACGTGCTGCAGACTACGACGACTGGTCTTTAAATGGGGATTTATTAGTGTATTATGAGGAATTGGATATTGCCTTGGAGTTATCCTCAATGGGTATACGTGTAGATGCAAATTCACTAAAAAAACAATTAAAATTTAAAAAAGAAGAATATAAGCTGAATAATCCTTATGTATTAGACATACTTTATGAAAGATTGCCTTATACTATAGGTGGAGGAATAGGGCAATCTAGATTGTGTATGTTCTTTTTGAAGAAGGTACATATTGGAGAGGTCCAGGCATCCCTTTGGCCTAAAGAGGATATTGAACTTTTAGAAAAGAAAAATATTCATTTATTATAAAAGAAGGTGATGCAATTGTTAGTACTAGGTGTGGAAAGTAGCTGTGATGAAACTTCTGTTTCTATTGTGCGAGATGGGAAAGAAGTGTTATCTAATGCAATTAACTCACAAATTGATATTCACAAAAAATTTGGTGGAGTAGTTCCTGAGGTGGCATCACGTAATCATGTGTATCAGGTTTCTATGATTTTTGAAGAGGCTTTAGAAAAAGCAGGGGTAAAGCCTGAAGAAATTGATTTGGTTGCTGTAACGATAGGACCGGGTTTAATTGGATCTTTGCTCGTTGGCGTGAATGCAGCTAAGACCTTTGCCTTAATGTATAAAAAACCAATTATAGGAGTTCATCATTTAGCAGGACATATATATGCTAACGCAATTGAGCATGAAATGAAGTTTCCAGCAGTAGCATTATTAGTTTCAGGTGGAAATACAGAATTGATTTATATGAAGGATCATTTCAGTTTTGAGATTGTTGGAGAAACTTTAGATGATGCAGTAGGCGAAGCCTATGATAAGGTTGCAAGAGTGATTGGACTTCCTTATCCAGGAGGCCCTGCTGTAGATAAGCTAGCTCATGAGGGAGAAGATACTTATCATCTTCCTAGAGTTTATTTAGAGGATGGATCATATAATTTCTCTTTCTCAGGTTTAAAAAGTGCTGTAATTAATCTTGTTCATAATGCTCATCAAAGAGGAGAAAGCATTGACCCTAAAAACTTATGTGCTTCCTTTCAGGCTTCTGTAAGTGAAGTTTTAGTAAATAAGACTTTCCGCTTGGCTAAGGAAAAGAATGTAAAACAGATTATTGTTGCAGGTGGAGTATCAGCAAATAAAGGCTTAAAGGAAAGATTTAATAAGGAAAATCCAGGCTTTGAAATTTGTATACCATCAATAAAATATTGTACAGATAATGCTGCAATGATTGCGGTTGCAGGCTATTATCAATCTCAAAAATTTAAAAAAGTGGATGACTTAAGCCTAAATGCTTATGCATCCTTAGATTTGGAGGAACTATATGAAATTTAATGAATTTAAATATGAAAGACCTGATTTAGAAAAGATGACAAAAGAATTAAAAGAATTGACTTCAAAATTAAAAGAAGCAAAAACATTCAAAGAAGCTAAACCAATCATTGATAAGGTGAATGAGATTGGAAGTCATTATTCTACAATGTCAACACTTTGTTCTATCAGAAATAGTATTGATACAACTGATTCATTTTACGAAGAAGAAACTGCCTTTTTTGATGAGAATGACCCTAAATATTCTAGTGCTATCAATGCCTATTTTAAGGTATTAGTTAACCTTCCTTATAGAAAAGAGTTAGAAGAAGCCTATACAAAACAATTTTTTACTTTGACAGAAATTCAGTTAAAGAGTTTTGATCCTGTTATTATGGAAGAATTAACAGAAGAAGCTAAGCTTTGTACAGAGTATTCCAAACTTATGGCTTCCGCAAGGATAGAATTTGATGGAAAGATTAATAACTTAAGTCAAATGACAGTGTATGCGAATCACCCTGATAGAGAGGTGAGAAAGGCTGCAGAGCTTAAGAAGGTTGAGTTTATGGAATCTATTGAGGAGAAACTAGATTCTATCTATGATAAACTTGTAAAGGTTCGTACTAAAATGGCTAAGAAAATGGGATATGAAACTTTTGTTGATTTTGGATATTATCGTTTAGGTAGAAGCGACTACGATAGCAATGATGTTGCAGGTTATCGTAAGCAGGTTTTAGAATCTGTAGTCCCTGTTGCTAAGAAGATTATTGAAAATCAGGCAAAGCGTATTGGAATTAAAGATTTTAAATCCTATGATATTCCAATTTTTTATCCAGATGGAAATCCAAACCACAGAAAAAATAAAGATGAGCTTGTTGCAAGTGCTAAAGCCTTCTATACGAATCTATCTAAAGAAACTGAAAGCTTCTTTAACTTTATGATAGATCATGAATTGATGGACTTAGAAACAAAGCCTGGTAAGGCTGGTGGCGGTTATTGTACGATGATTGATGAATATAAGGCCCCATTTATCTTTTCTAATTTCAATGGGACTATGGGTGATGTAGATGTATTAACTCATGAAGCTGGTCATGCCTTTGAGGTATATACAGCATCTAAGCTATTACCTGTCTCAGATATTTACTGGCCAACATTGGAGGCTTGTGAGATTCATTCTATGAGTATGGAATTCTTTGCATACCCTTATATGGATTTATTCTTTGGGTGTGATGCAAAGAAATATCGTTATAAACATTTAAGTGAAGCAATTACTTTTATTCCTTATGGTGTATGTGTTGATGAATTTCAGCACTATGTGTATGAAAATCCAACAGCTACACCAAAATCTAGAAAAGACAAGTGGCATGAATTAGAACAAAAATATACACCTTGGAAAAACTATGATGGAATTTCCTATTACGAAAGAGGAAATTACTGGCATCGTCAAGGTCACATTTATTCTAGTGCATTTTATTACATTGACTATACATTAGCTCAAGTATGTGCGTTCCAGTTTTTATTAAAAGATAGAGAAAATCATAATAAGGCTTGGAAGACTTATTATGATTTATGTAAGCTTGGTGGGTCTAAATCCTTTGTTGCGTTATTAAACAGTGTAGGATTAGAGAATCCTTTTGAACAAGGATCATTAAACAAAATTATGCCTAAGTTAGAAAAAATATTAAAAGAATTAGAGGTATAAGCGTGAATCAACTACTCAATATCTTTAAAATCGTTTTATTTGGTATTGTGGAAGGCATTACAGAATGGCTTCCAATTAGTAGTACAGGTCATATGATTATATTAGAAGAAGTCCTAGATGTGCAAAAAATCTTTGTAGGTGGTAAAGCATTCTGGGATTTTTTCTTGGTTGCAATTCAGTTAGGAGCCATCCTAGCGGTAATCGTATGTTTTTTTAATAAGTTGAATCCTCTATGGGGAAGGTCCTTAGAGGATAGTTCTAGACCAAAATCCAAAGAAGAAAAAAGAAGAATTTGGATTTTATGGGCAAAGGTTTTAATAGCCTGTCTTCCAGCAGCAATTATAGGTCTCTTTTTAGATGCATGGTTAGATGAAATGTTTTATAATTCGATTACGGTTTCTATTACTCTGACTTTTTATGGAGTTTTGTTTATTGTAATGGAATTATGGAATAGGAAGCGAAACTTTCAAATAGAAGATGTGCGAAGCTTATCCTTTAAAACTGCATTCTTTATTGGCTGTATCCAGTTACTTGCTTTAATTCCTGGTACCTCTAGAAGTGGAGTTACTATATTAGGGGCAATGATCCTCTTATGTAGTAGAGAGGTTGCTTGCGAATTTTCATTTTTCTTATCCATACCTGTGATGTTTGGAGCTTCCTTACTTAAAGGAATAAAATACATTTTATCTGCAGGAACGATTGCCTCAAGTGATATCTTCCTATTGTTCATAGGTTCTGTAGTGGCATTTGTGGTTTCTATGATTATTATTAAGTTCTTAATGAGTTTTATAAAGAAGCATGATTTTAAAGCCTTTGGAGTGTATCGTATTATTTTAGGAATTTTATTGTTGATTTTATTTTTAACTAAAGTGATGTCCTTCTAATGATAGAAATCAGAAAATATCAGGAAAAGGATAATGATGCAGTGAGACAGATTTGTATGGAAACTGCAAAAGCAGGTTATCAGAGCAAGGAAGTTGTCTGTTGGATGTTTTTGGATTATTATTTAGAATCTGAAAGCAAGCATGCTTATGTTCTTGTGGATGAGAATGCTGTTGTTGGATATATTGTAGCATCAACAAATTCTAAGCTTTATGAGAAGCAAATGAAAGAAAAGTGGATACCTAAAATATGGAAGTATTCAATTTTTTTAGGAATCTTTTCTAAGCTTTGTTTACGAGCGGCTATGCCATTAGACAAAGCATATGGTGGTGGATTCCATATGAATATAACTCCTAAATATCAAAAATTAGGCTTAGGGAAGAGATTGTTGGATGTGATGACAAGGCACTTATCGCTTTGTGGAAATTCTTACTTATATTTGATAACAGAAAATAAAAAAACAAGAGGCTATGGATTTTATAAGCATTATGGTTTTAAAGAAGTGAAGAAGTATTTAACAGGCTCTTTAGCATTAGTGTATAATCTAAAAATGAAGTGATTGAACAAGAAGCCAATGTAGAATTAAAAAATTAATACAATTTAAAAGTGGTAATAGAAAGTGAAAAATGCTATAATACTAGATAAGAAAGAGGAGTGATACGATGCGTAAAGTTTTAACTTATCTTCATCAACATTATTATCTAGAAGTATTCATAGCATTTTTTTTCCTCTTGTCTTTTTTTATAGAACCTATTATGGAGGCAGTATCAGGAAGTGGTTTTGTTTTCAATCCTGCAAGACAGGTATTTGTTGGATATTTTGAAATAATGAAATCCCCTTCTATCCTTTTAACAGATTATGTTTATATTGCAGGATTAGGAGCTACATTCTTTAATGTGGCTACGATAATGCTTGCAAATATATTGTTAGTACAAGCTTTAAAGATTAAGATGAATGGTCCTATTTTTGCTGGCATTATTATGATTGGTGGATTCTCGTTTTTTGGAAAGAATGTATTTAATTCAATCCCAATTTATTTAGGAATATATTTTTATTCCCTATTTAAAAAAATCCCTTTTAAACAATTGATTATTACTATATTATTTTCTACAGGAATTTCACCTTTAGTAAGCTATACTATGTTTGGGTTGGGCTTACATTTGGGAATATCTATTCCATTAGGAATATTTTGTGGATGTGTTGCAGGCTTTATTATTCCTGTTTTTGCATCCCATACGATAGTATTTCATGAAGGATATAATCTTTATAATACGGGGTTTGCGTTAGGAATTATATCTGCATTCTTTTATGCGGTATTTAAGTTTTGTGGCTTAAAGGTAGAATCTGTGAGTCTTTACAATTCGGATACGAGTATGGTATTTTATTATATCTTACCTATTATTTCTTTCTTGTGTATCCTTTTAGCTTATATAAATGATCATCATGTTCATAAGAAATATTTTCATTTGTTAAAGACAAATGGGCGTTTAATTAGTGACTATGGCGGACAATTTGGTGAAGATGCAGTGTTATTGAACTTTGGAATTTTAGGGCTTGTGTTATTTGTGCTTTGCTTGATTTTTAGAGTTCCTATGAATGGTGCGGTTTTTGGAACTATATTTGCTAGCATCGGTTTTGCAGGATATGGCCTACACATAAGAAATGTCTTACCTATATGGGTAGGCTGTGGATTAACCATATTTGTTGGAATGGCAATTAAAGGAGACTATACTTTAACTGTAAGTAGTATAATGATGTTCGTATTTGCTTCTGGACTAGCTCCTGTGTCTGGGCGTTATGGAATTGGATATGGTTTGCTGATTGGTTGTCTACATATTATAATGACACCAATTATGCTTTCTTTCCAAGGAGGATTTGATTTATACAATAATGGACTAGCTGCAGGATTTGAAGCAGCATTAGTAACAGTACTTGCAGAAAAGATATTTGTAAGGAGGAGACGTCATGTTAGAAAATCAAAAGATTTGTAGAGTGATTGAAGAATTTAGTTTATATTTATTGGAAGCAGAAGTTGATACACTAAATATTTCTGTTTCAAAGTCTAAAAATAAAATTTCTGTTTTATTTGTTTGTGATAAGATAGAAGAGGATTTATTAGATGAACTAAATGAAATTTTTAAAACAAAACGTCAGCATGAATTTGAAGTGTATGGTTGGGAGCTTATTGGTCAAGGAGATGCAGAAGGACATGAGCTTATGTTAGTAAATAACTTAGTGGATTATTTCACATATTATATTAGAGATGGAAAGGTATATTTTAATTTGGTGAGATATGAGTAAAATCAATTGGAAATATGCAATAAAATATACAGGTATAGTGATTTGTCTTATCACTTTTATTACCTTAGCTGTTGTTATCTATTTAAACAGATTAGAGCCTCTAGCATTAGATTGTGCAATGCGAGATTTTGCCTATAAGATTAGAGGAGAAAAATATGGATTTTGTTTTTGGTTTTTTAGAATCATTACAGAATTTGGAAACTTATACATTATAGCAGTTATAATTATTGCTGTTGTGATTTTAACGAAATGTGATTATAGAGCAATTTCTATATCTCTAGGGATTTTGCTTGCAGTAATGCTAAATGTTGGATTAAAAGAAATCTATATGAGGGAAAGACCTTTTGCAGATTTAAGATGGATGAATGAGGATTCTACAAGCTTTCCATCGGGGCATTCTACAGCAGTAGGATTTCTATATCCATTTATAATGTATCTTGCGTATCATTCAAAGTCTATTTCTAATAAATGGAAAAATACAATATATGTTGCTTGTTCAATTATTATTCCATTAGTTATGTTTTCTAGATTAATTTTAGGAGTACATTACTTTACAGATGTCATTGCAGGAGTAAGTGTAGGTATAATGGTTTCCTGTGCAGCGATGTTATTTTATAAGTTATGTGAGAAATATGATTTTATGCAAGAGGGACTCTTTGATAAAATACATAAAAGTAAGAAAAAGGATGAGAAATAAAATTTGGCTTGTAGGTGGAATACTTGCAAGCTCTTTTATTTACTTTAAATTACTTAATAAATCCGTCTTACTGATGAATTTCAATTTAGTTAAAATAAATCTCTTCTTACCAACATCCTTAATAGAAGAACCACAAAGATAGATGGTATCATCAATAA
>JAMPGQ010000050.1 GCA_023663825.1 Anaeroplasma bactoclasticum | reverse complement strand
ATAGTCCAAATCCTATAAAAAACTTGCCATCTATATAACAGATGGCGTTTTTGTTTTAGAAAAACCACTTTAAGGTTGGTAGATAATTATTCAATGATAAAAAAAGACCACCTATTAGAATATTAGATGGCCTTTTTCTAGTATTTATGGTCTAATTTTATCATTATTTAGTCATTTTTTCAATTTATTAGACTATTCTTTCCTATTTTTATCAAATTTCAGACCATAAATTATTCTAATAGGTGGTCAAAAAAGGAGAATATATGTCAACTAATGTATCAAAGCTAAGAAGAGATTATTTGATAGATAAAATCAAAGAAATAAAGGATTATATTCTAGATGCTGCTCAAGATGAGAATTCTTTTCAATTATTATCTTATTTAGTAGATATTGAAAAAGAAATAAAAGGAAAGAAATATGGACTTGTATTTGAAGAACATAAAGAGCATATTGATGATCTATTAATGAAACATGTACCTGTTATAACTGAAGATAAAGAATTATTCATTGATAATGGTGGAAAAATGAATTTTCTTATAGAAGGAGATAATCTTGCGTCTTTACAGTTATTAACTAAAACTCATAAGGAAAAAATTGATTTAATTATTATTGATCCACCATATAATCGAGGGAAAGAAGATTTTATCTATGATGATAATTATATAGATAGTTTAGATTTATTTACGCATAGTAAATGGGCGTCTTTTATAAGCAAACGACTAAAACTTGCACAATCTTTACTTAATGAAAATGGATATATTTTTATTAATATAGATGAAAATGAGTTATACTCTTTAAAGTTAATCTGTGATGAAATCTTTTCAGAAAAAAATTTTGTTGGGATGTATATGTGGGAAAAAACTTCCACCCCTCCTGCATTATCAAAAAAAATTAGAAAAAAATTAGAGTATATTTTGTGCTATGCGAAAAA
Source organism: Anaeroplasma bactoclasticum (assembly GCA_023663825.1). Lineage (GTDB taxonomy): Bacteria > Bacillota_I > Bacilli_A > Acholeplasmatales > Anaeroplasmataceae > Pelethenecus > Pelethenecus bactoclasticus_A. The sequence continues at coordinate 14,757 of JAMPGQ010000050.1, read as the reverse complement.
AAATAATTCGCAAAAACAATTTAGTCAAGGGAGAATTGATGGTGGAGACGCTCCATTATTAAATACAGGAAATGCAGTAAAAAAGTTGGTATTTCCTCCCTTATCTGTACATTTTAAAATACCAGATGGCATATATAAAGCAGGAGCATATAATAAACTAACACTTTTGAAAGATGTAGTTGTAAAGGATGGTAAAAATCAAGATGAACTTATAGTGGAAGCAGAATTTAAATGGGGACAAAAAATGTTGAATGAAGAACTTTCTATGGGGACATATTTCCTTGTTAAATCTAAGAATTTTTCTATGCGTTATCAAAGAGTAAATATAGAAAAAGTAAAAACTCCACAAAACATATTAAATTCAGAGTTGAATATAGGTACAAATGAAGAAGCAGCTAAAGAACTTAGTACTCTAGGGATAAGAGACTTTCCATATCCTAAGCCAACCTCCTTGTACACATTTTTGATTGAAATGATAAATAGTGGTAAAGATTTAACTATCCTTGATTTCTTCGCAGGTAGTGGAACGACGGGGCATGCTGCCATGGAATTAAATGCTGAAGATGAAGGAAAGCGAAATTTTATTTTATGTACAAATAATGAAAATAATATCTGTCGTGAAATAACTTATGAAAGAATTAAAAGAGTGATTGCAAAAGAAAATTACAAGGAAGGTTTAAAATACTACAAAGTAGAATACCTTCCTATTACAGATAAGCTTTATTATGAGTATGCTGATGAATTATTAAAACATATTCGTGAGCTTGTAGAATTAGAAAATGGAATTAATTTTATTGGAAATTCAGAAATCGCAATTATCTTAACCGAAGAAGAATTGGATTCTTTTACATCTACATTAAATGAATCTTCTCCTTGTAAATCAATTTATTTAGGGCATGATGTCTTACCAGATGAACAACAAGAGGCATTGTTTAAAAAATACAATATTAAGATTAACATCATACCTGATTACTATTATAGAGATTTGGAGGGATAAAATATGAGCATCACTTTAGCACAATTTCAATTAAATGCTATAAAACAACTTTTAGAATGTATGGAAACACCTACAAGAGATATAATATTGAAAAGTCCTACAGGTAGTGGTAAAACAATAATCCTAACTCACTTTATGGATGAATATTTGAAAGGTCATTCTAAGAGTGTATTTATTTGGCTTACACCAGGTAAAGGAGATTTGGAAGAGCAGAGTAAAGCTAAAATGGATAAATATATTCATAATGCTCAAACCAAACTGCTCGCTGATATAATGACTAGTGGCTTTGAAGAAAATGATTCTTGTTTTATTAACTGGGAAAAACTCACCAAAAAAGGAAACAATGCTTTAAAAGATAGTGAATATACAAACTTTAATGAGTGGATAGAAAAAGCCCTTAATGCAGGTTTATCCTTTAAAGTGATTATTGATGAAAGTCATCAAAATTTTACAGATAAAGCAGATAAAATTATTCAATACTTTAAAACCGATAAGATTATTCGTTGCTCAGCTACACCTCTAAAAGATAATATGGCTAAAGAAATTGAAATCAAAGAGGAAGAAGTTATCGCAGAGGGACTAATCAAGAAAATGCTAATCATTAATGAAGACTTTCCTCAAAGAATTGAAACTGAGAATCAAACAGAGTACCTTTTAGATAAAGCATTGGTTAAACAACAGGAACTTCGTTCTAAATTAATATCTAAAAATATCAATCCTTTAATTATTGTACAGCTTCCCAATAATTCAGAACTGCTATTAGATACTGTAGAAAAATATTTTGAAAGCAAAGGAATTACTTATGATAATGGAGGTCTAGCTGTATGGCTATCTAATAAACATATCAATAAAGAACACCTTGAAGATAACAATAATGATGCTATAGTCGTTATCATTAAACAGGCAGTAGCTACAGGTTGGGACTGCCCACGAGCTCACATCCTAGTTAAACTTCGTGAAAACATGGATGAAACTTTTGAGATACAAACGATTGGTAGAATAAGAAGAATGCCAGAAGCAAAACACTATGATGATGATTTATTAGACAGTTGCTATCTATATACATTTGATAGTAAATTTACACAGGGTGTTAAAAACAGTATGGGAAAATCCGCCTTAGATGCTAAAACCCTTTTCTTGAAAAATGAGTATAGATTATTTTCCTTAACTAAAGAACAAAGGACTATGGTAACGGATACTCATGATCCTAGAAAAGCATTAACATCTATTGCTAAATATCTAAACCAAAAGTATGGATTGACTGGAGACAAGAAAAAGAATAAGACTATATTAGAAACTAAAGGGTATGTATTTGATGATAAAATCATTCGATATACACTTTCTGGAAAAGTTATTGTATTAAGTGAAATATCTGAAAAAGATAGATTAAATGTCGTTTCGATAACTGAAACAATTAATACCCATATCCATGGTAGAGAATATCATAATCGAGTTGGTAGAATAGGTCTTGAAATAGGCATGGAATACTCTTATATGAATACAATCATCGGGAAACTCTTTGGAATTAAATTTAGTTATTCAGAAAAAATATTATCTTTACAAACAAGAGAACTATATGCTTTTGTAATAAATAATATGGATTTACTAAAGCAAGATTGTAGAGAGGCTATGGCAGCAAGATTAAATGAAATAACGTTAGATTTAAAATATACATCAACAAAACTATTTAGAATTCCACAATCAACTTTATTTACTTATGATGGCTCTTTAAAAGTTCAAGAGCTAAGAGAAAAAAATGTTTATCAAGGATATTTATCTTCAGCAGAACCAAGATCTTCATCTGAAAAGAAATTTGAAATCTTTTGTGAAGAAGCAGAGGCAGTAGAATGGATTTATAAAAATGGAGATAAGGGAGAGGAATATCTTTCTATTGTTTATTTAGACAATTCCAACTATCAAAAGTTGTTTTATCCTGATTATATTATATCTGTTAGAGGAGAAATATGGATAATAGAAACAAAAGGTGGTTTCACTAGAACAGGTGCAAGTGAAGATATAGATATTTTCTCTGGAAAGAAGTTTGATGTATTAAAGAACTATCTTAATAAGTATAGCTTAAAAGGTGGTTTTGTTAGATATGATAAGAAAAACGAAGTCCTTTGTATCTGTACAGAAAACTATTCGGATGATATTCAATCTGATAGCTGGAATGTCTTAAAAGAAGTAATTAAATAGATCGAGGTAAAATATGAGTTATAGAACTAAAGAAAAAATGATACAAGTGTTAAATTGTATCTTCATCGTGTTGAAATGCATTGTTTTAGGCATTGTTGTTATAATTGTAGGGATATTTTATTTTATGTACAATATCTTTAAAGAAATATTAAAAAGTACTTGATAGTAAAAAGAAAATCTAAACCTCAACCTCATTATACATATAACCGAAAGGTTTTCAATTCGTATAATAAGCATTTAGAAGCTTTACAAAAATTTCTTTTGGTAATCGCTTAGTAGAAGAATCTTCTAAGGGCTGATTATCTAAATATCCTGCCCATATACCAATTAGAATATCATCATTAAATCCTACCATATAAGAATCATAATCTGTTAAGCCGCTTTTTCCATAGCATTTGGTTTTTAGGTATTTGCTGATGGATGAGGCTGTGGAATGAGGGATAGATGTATCGAAGATAGAAGACATAAGATTTTTAATTTCTTTAAAGTATTTTTCTTCTCCATATTTTTTATGCTTATATGTTCTTGCATAGATAACTTGTTCTTCACGATGAACTGTTTCTATGTATTTAAATTCTAAATAGATTCCCTCAGTAAAAAATTGGGAATAGATTCTAGTTAAATCATACAGGCTCATACCTACACTTCCTAGTGCTAAAGAAGGAAGGCTGCTTGCTTTTATATTATAGGCTTTAAAATGATTAGCTAGGGTTTTAAAACCTAAAGCTTGATGGGTTTTTATTGCATAAATATTATCTGATGTTGCGAGTGCTTCTCTCATAGTTATATTTTTATAGGGATAAATAGATGCGTTATTATTAATAGTAACAAGTTCATTATGATAGGAAAAGGTATAAGGGGCACTATAGTATGCTGTAGTGGTTGAAAAACCACATTTTAATGCTTCGTAATAAAGAATAGGTTTTATAGTTGAGCCAATATCGCGAGTACCTTGTGTTACAATATTATAGGTGGATTCATAATAATTTTTATTTCCTATCATAGAAAGGATGTATCCATCCTTATCTACAACCATACTTGCATAATTGGCAGTAGTGGTAGGGAAGAGTTGATTCATTTTTTCATTGTATTTTGTTTTTATGGTTATTGTTTTGTTGAATTTGGAATTTAAATTTAGTGAGGTATATTCCTTTAAAACCTCATCGGTATAGTATAAAAGATGACTATTATAAATTTTAGGAGTGATGTGAAATTGAATTGGAGCGAGCGCCTTTTCATATTCATCTTGGGTTATCATTCCATCACTTAATAAAATACTTAATAAAGAATTTTTTTTATTTTCTAGTTCTTCTAAGTTGCTGCTGTAATATGAAGGTGCATTTAATAATGCTACGATTGTAGTCATTTGTTGAACTGTAAGGTCTTCATAGCAAGTATTAAAATAATATTTAGCTGCATTTGCAATTCCATAAATGTCGTTACCTAAATAAATACAGTTTAAATAGCCTGTTAATATTTCTTCTTTACTTGCAGCTTGTTCTAATTTTATAGCATAGTACAGTTCTTTTAGCTTTCTGCCTAAGCTTTTTTTATTATTTAAATAAACATTTTTTACATATTGTTGCGTGATTGTAGAAGCACCATGCTTTTCGTTGTTTTTTATATTTGAAAAAATTGTTTTAAATATTCTGTTTAAATTAAAGCCACTATGTTTATAAAAATTTTTATCTTCAATATCTAATAGAATGGAAATATTTTGTTTACTCATTTTAGATAAATCAATAGGGGTTGTTTTATGCTTTTGAATCAAATGGAGAATTTCTTTATTATTAGCATCTACTATAGATATTTCTGGAGAGGTATGAATATCTTGAATTGTATCTATAGGTTGAAAAAAGAATAAGAATAAAATGAAAAAAAGAAAAATAAAAGGAAGTGAAATAATAACTTTCTTTTTCACGTTCATCACCATTTTTATTATTTGAAAATAAATAAGATTCTATGCTTTAGTAAAGAAAGATGAAGATAAAATAAAGACTTGAGTTATTGATTTGCTTCTTTCATTCTTTATCTAAATATGGTAAGATATTAGATAGGGGTGGTTCTTTATGGAAGAGTTTAAAAGATTTAAAAAAAAATATAACATAATAACTATAATATTACTTGTTTTAGCGAGCCTTTCTTTAGGGGCAGGAATTAGTGTAGATATTCTTGCAGAAATAAATCATAGAGTTGCTATAGCACTTTTTATTGCGGCTATTGTTTGGCTTGTTTTAACAATACCTCTTCTAATTGTCATTTCAAGAATTCAAAGTAAAATTATTATGAATATTGTCGAAAGATTAAATAAGGAATTAAATAGCCAATATGAGTATAAAGAAGCAGCTCCCATTTTAGATATAGTAGAAAGTAGTATGCATCCTTATGAAAAGGATATGAGGGCTTTTTCAAAGGACGGAATTATAGGAAAATATGAAGATATTGATTTTGAATATTATCTTTGTACATTAGAACAGGATTCCTTGTTTTCAAAAGCTAAAAATACGTTTGAATTGTATGTGTTTAAAAATGTGTGTGTTTTTCCTAAATGCTTCTTTGTAACGGCAAAAAAACTGAAACATGTTGAAGAGTACAAAATTACTAAAACGAATGGTGAAGCTTCTATTTATACAACTGGGGCTGAGGAAATCATTTTAGATGATTTACCTAAAAATGTCTTATTTTTAAGTCTAAACCATAATACACTTTATGTTTATAAAGCTCCACAACGCAAAAAAGCATTATTTCAAGTAGCTAAGGATTTTGATGATTTTAAGAGATTGTTTGAAAAAGAAATAGAAAAGATTCCTAAGACTTTTGAAGAAACGAAAAGTTGGATAGGATAAGGAAGGAAATAAAAATGAAGGGTTTATTTATCACCTTTGAGGGTGGAGAATGTAGTGGAAAAACTACGATTATACAAGCAGTATGCAAGACTTTAGAAGAAAAGGGTATTTCCTATATTTCTACTCGCGAACCGGGTGGTATTGATATTGCTGAACAAATTAGAAGTATTATTTTAGATGTAAATAACACAGCTATGACGGAAGAAACAGAGGCATTACTTTATGCTGCAAGTAGAATGCAGCATTTAAAAGAACGTGTTCTTCCTGCAATAAAGCGAGGAGATATTGTCATTTGTGATCGCTTTTTAGATTCCTCCATAGCTTATCAGGGTTATGCAAGAAAGCTAGGGATAGATGCTATTTTGAAGGTAAATCATTTTGCATTAAAGCATTTACCTGATTTAACTTTGTTTATTGATGTGAAGCCTGAGGTAGCCTTAAAAAGACTTTCTAATCGAAATAAATCGGATCGCTTAGATTTAGAAAAATTAGAGTTTCATCAAAATGTTTATAAGGGATATGAAAAGGTGTGTCAAATGTATCCAGACCGTATAAAACGAATTGATGGGAATAGACCATTAGACGATATTGTAGAGGAATGTATCTCTACTATACTTCAATTTATAGGTAGGTGTTTGATGTGAATGTTTTAGACATGATTTCAAATCAGCAGCATATCTATGATGTTTTAAAACAAAATAAAATCAATGATCGTTTGTCTCATGCCTATTTATTTTATGGTGATGAGGGAGTTGGAAAGAAGGAAATGGCTTATGCTTTAGCGTGCTTGTTTTATTGTGAGCATGACGGCTGTTTTTCTTGTGATACTTGTCAAAGCATTTTAAATGACCAGCATTTAAATGTTACATACATTGGTGTGTTAGAATCTAAGAAACTAATTTCAAAAGAACAAATTACAGCACTTCAAGAAGAGTTTTCTAAAACATCTTTATTAGAAGGACCGAGAATATACATTGTCGATGGCATTGATACAGCATCAGCATCAGCTCAAAATAGTCTATTAAAATTTATAGAGGAACCTATTAATAATACACCTACAATTGGAATATTTATTGCGACTGATTTGGCAAATGTTGTTTCTACGATTGTATCTCGTTGTTCCTTAATTCATTTTCCTTCGATTGAGGTAAAAAAGTTGGTTAAACAATTAGAAAAAGAGGGTATAGATAGTCTAGATGCAGCTCTTTGTAGCTTAACTACAAATAATATTGCTGAGGCAAAGGCTTTCTTTCAAACAAAAACTTATACGGATACAAAGACCTTCTTTTTAGATTTTCTTGCCATAAAGAATAAGAAGCAAGCTGTATTATTGTATATAAATCAAGCTTCTAAATTTAATAGTGATACTATGAAATTATTTTTCAAATGGCTCATTGCATTTTATGAGGATATCTTTAAAATAGAAGACAAAGAAGATTTGATTTTAACAAGCTTATATGATAAAATACTATTATATGCTAAAATGGAAAATGTAGTTGTTTATACTCAATTTCAGCTCATTTTAGATTTATATTCTAAACTGAATTATAACGTTTCAGCAAAAAATATATTCCATGAATTAATTTCTAAATTATTTTAGGATGTGATCAATTTGAAAGCAATACGTGTGAAATTTAAGCCGGTGGGCAAACGATATTTTTTTGGTACAGCTAATTCTAAATTAAAGGATGGAGATCCTGTTGTTGTAAATACGATTAGAGGACTAGAGCTTGGTTATTGTTGTGGAGAAATATTTGATTTAGATGAAAAGGATTTGACGGCTGAGCTTAAAGATATTGTTCGTGTGGCTACAAATCAAGATTTGGAGACTTGCGAAAAAAATAAACAAGAACAGCCTGCGATAATCGCTAAAACAAAGGAACTTTCTAAAGAGTATAATCTTTCTATGAAAATTCTTGAAGCAGAATATACATTGGATCGTTCTAAATTAATTATTTACTTTGAGGCTGAAAATAGAATTGATTTCCGTGAGTTAGTAAAACGACTTGCAGAAATCTATCATACTAGAATAGAGCTTCGGCAGGTTGGTTCTAGGGATGGAGCCAAGGTCTTTGGCGGAATTGGACCTTGTGGCTTGATTGTATGCTGTCGTACCTTCATTACTGAGTTTGATAATGTTAGTGTGAAAATGGCAAAAAATCAAAATCTTTCCTTAAACCCCGTAAAGATTAGTGGAAATTGTGGAAAGCTTCTTTGCTGTATTAATTATGAAAATGAGCTTTATAAGGAATTAAAGCAGTTTGCACCTGATATTGGAGATGTTGTTAAAACAGAAGAAGGGCCAGCAAAAGTATTATCCTGTGATGTTTTAAATAAAACCTGTAAGGTAAAATACATAGATGAAGAAAACAAATTTGGCTATTTAAAGCTAGATGAAGTTGAATTTGTTCGTTCTATGGATAAACACAAGGGTGAAGATGATGCCGATAGTGAAGAATGATTTACTTGGGCGTCCAGCTTTAAAGATTTATCAGGATACGAATGGATTTAACTTTTCCATTGATACAATGCTTCTTGCAGATTTTGTTACTATAACAACAAGAACAAAAAGGATATGCGATTTGTGCAGTGGAAACGCCCCAATCCCTTTATATCTAACACTAAGAACGAAGGCCCATATCATTGGCGTTGAGATCCAAAAGGATTCCTTTGATTTAGCAATAAAATCTATAGAAGAAAATCATTTAGAAAATCAAATTACAATGGTACTTGATACTCTAGTTGGCATTTCTTCTAAAATAGGAAAGAATTGTTATGAGGTAGTTACCTGTAATCCACCTTTCTTTAAGGTGGGAGATAACAATCTAAATCCAACCGATAAAAAAGCAATTGCTAGACATGAGGTGCTGGCTACATTAGATGATATTGTTAAGGAAGCTGCAAGCTTACTAAATTCTAAGGGAAGATTTGCGATGGTCCATAGACCAGATCGTCTATTAGAGATTATAGAAGTTTTTAGGAGGTATCATATTGAGCCTAAGCGCTTAAGATTTTGTTATCCAAAATTAGGAAGTCCTTGTAATCATATTTTGATTGAAGGAATAAAAGATGCCTCTTTTGGAGGACTTGTGATTTTACCCCCACTGATTGTATATGATGAAAATAATCGGTGGACAAGAGAAGTACTAAAGATATATAATTATGAAAAGGAGTGATGATTATGTTCTTAAGCTTATTAAATAAAAAGGAAATGCTTAAGTTTTTAGATTTGGCTATCTATATGGTAGATATCGATGGGGAGCCAACACAATACGAAAAGCGTATCCTAAACAAGATGATTGCTGAGCTAGATGAAATTAAGGAGGAGTATTCCTTCCGTTTAACAGACTCTGTTGAAAACACAATTGATTTCTTTGCTCATACAAACAAGGTTGTAAAGAATGTGGTTTATTTAAATCTTGTGATTATATCTATGGAGGATGACCTATATAATACCTCTGAGCTTTTATTCTTGGAAAAGATTCAAAAGAAATTAGATATTTCTGCAGAAAAACGCCGTGAATTAATCTCAGTTGTCTATGCTGAACGTGATTTAAGAGAAAAGGCAAATCGTATTATTAAAAACTGATGAAAATACGTAGTTTTGATGCCGATAAGGCAATCCTTTATTTGGTTGCAACTCCAATAGGAAACCTAAAGGATATGACCTTTAGGGCAATAGAAGTGCTAAAGAATGTAGATAAGATTTATGCTGAGGATACCAGAACCTCACATGTTTTATTATCGCATTATGATATTCATACGAAGCTTGAAAGCTATCATGAATACAATCAGGACTTAAAGATAGATCAAGTGCTAAAGGAATTAAAATCAGGAATGAAGCTAGCTATTATATCTGATGCTGGGCTTCCAGTTATTTCTGATCCTGGATATAAGCTTGTACAACATGCGATTGAAAATGAAATTGCTGTTTCTACTATACCTGGAGCGTCTGCTGGCATAAGTGCCCTAATTGCATCTGGTCTTGCCCCTATGCCATATACCTTCTATGGTTTTTTAGATGCTAAACACACAAAAAGAATTAAAGAATTAGAGGATTTAAAATATCTTCCGCATACCATTATCTTTTATGAAGCGCCACATAGAATAGAAGAGGCTTTAAAGGATATGCTTTCTATTTTCGGAAATAGAAAAATTGTTCTTGCAAGAGAATTAACCAAAACCTTTGAGGAATATGCAAGAGGAACTATAGAAGAAATTCTATTAGAACTGCCAACAAAAGGAGAAATGGTTCTTATTGTAGAAGGCTATAAAGAAAAAAATCAAATCGATAATCCTTTTCAAAAAATTGATGAACTGATTTCCTTAGGGTCTAAACCAAATGATGCAATTAAAGAGGTTGCAAAATTAATCCATTCAAATAGAAGTGAGCTTTATAACGGCTATTTAAAATATAAAAACAAAGAATAAAGGAGGTTTTTCCTTTGAATTATAATGATGAATATCCATTGTTAAAGGATAAATTTAATGTGTTTCGAACGGCTACCTATGATAAGGTAATGCAAATGTTTCACAAATTTAAAACAGGAATTATATATATTGGTGGAGCATGGTGTAAAAACTGTCAAGCGGCTGTTTCTATTATCAATAAAACAGCGAAAAAAAATAAAATAAGAACTATACTTCATTATGATCCTCATTTTATCGATATATTCAAAGATGAGGTAGATTTAAGAGATTGTGGTGATTTAGAAACAAAACTCAACTACTATTATCTTATTGAAAAACTAGAATATAAGAGTGATACACTCGTCCAAGATACTTTAATTCCAAGGTTAAATGTACCTGCAGTAATAGGTGTTAAAAATGGAATTTGTGTTGGTGTAATCGATGAGGAATATATTTTAGATGCTGAAGGTCTTCATAAAGAAGGAGATTCTTTAGATTGCACAAAGGAATATAGCACTCGTCTAACAGAATTATTTCAATCTGTAAAACAAAAAGGAAAGAAGACATCACTTTAGAAGAAAAACAAAATAATTGGATTGCACTTATTTAAAAATAGGTGCTTTTTCTTTGCTTGTATTTTTGATAAAAGTAATTGAATTGTTTTAAATATATATGATGTAAAATTTTTTTATCAATCATTTTGAATGTAGATTCATATTCTAAAAAATGTTATAATACTAAGTATTAAGGAATGGAATTGAAGAGGTGACTAAAATGTATTTTGATGGTGTAAAGAAAAATTTTGGATTTGGTTGTATGCGTCTACCCATGAAGGATAAAGAGGTAGATTATGAAGAACTAAACAAAATGGTGGATATTTTTATAGAAAATGGATTTAACTACTTTGATACAGCTCATGGTTATGTAAATAAAATGAGTGAAATTGCAGTAAGAGAATGTCTTTCTAAAAGATATCCAAGAGAAAGCTTTATATTAACTGATAAACTTACAGATTTTTATTTTAAAAGTGAGGAAGATATTCGTCCATTTTTTGAAAGCCAATTAGAGGCATGTGGTGTAGAATATTTTGATTTTTATTTGATGCATGCACAGAACAAAAATAATTTCTTAAAGTTTAAAGAATGTAGAGCCTATGAAACAGCAATGGAATTAAAAAAGGAAGGTAAGATTAAACATTTAGGGATATCCTTCCATGATACTGCAGATGTGCTTAACCAAATCTTATCTGAATATCCTCAAATTGAAGTTGTTCAAATTCAACTGAATTATGTTGACTTTGATGATCCTGCAGTACAGTCAAGAAAATGCTATGAGGTATGTAGAAAGCATAATAAACCTGTAATTATTATGGAGCCTGTTAAAGGTGGAAACTTAGTCAATCTTCCAAGTGACGCCCAAAAGATTTTTGCTGAACTAAATGGTGGCAGTAATGCAAGCTATGCTATAAGATTTGCTGCCGGATTTGATGGTGTATTTATGGTTTTATCTGGTATGAGCAATATGGAACAAATGCTAGATAATATTTCTTATATGAAGGACTTTAAACCATTAAATGATATTGAAAAAGAAGCAGTGGCTAAAGTTTGTGCTGTATTTAACAATATGCATTTAATTGCCTGTACTGCTTGTCGTTATTGTGTTGATGGATGTCCTAAGCATATTTCCATTCCAGATTTGTTTTCTTGCATAAATACAAAAAATATTTATCACGATTGGAATGCCAATTACTATTATAATCAAGTCTACACTAAAGAAGGAGGTAAGGCGTCTGATTGTATTGAATGTGGAAAATGTGAGAAGGCTTGCCCTCAGCATTTACCAATTCGTAAATTATTAAAGGATGTTGCTAAGGAGTTTGAGGGATAATATGGAATATAGAATATTACCTCACGGAAAAGAAAAGATTAGTACACTTGGTCTTGGAATGGGTGGCATACAAAACAGTTCACCAGATGAAATTGAACAGGTGATAAAAAAGGCAATTGAAAATGGCATTACATTTTTTGATCTTTGTGCTGGCGGGAAAAGTGTGTATGAGCCTTTTGGTAAAGCTATGCTAGGGAAAAGAGAGCGAGTCTATTTACAGGTTCATTTTGGAGCGATATACAAAGAAAACGGAGAATATGGTTGGTCTCGTGATTTAAAGACAATCCAAGATACTTTTGAATGGGAATTAAAAGCATTACAAACCAATTATGTTGATTTTGGATTCTTGCACTGTATTGATGAGGATAGTGATTTTGAAGATATCAAGAAAAATGGTATTTTAGATTATGTTAAAGATTTAAAGAAAAAAAGAATCGTAAAGCATATTGGTTTTTCTTCTCATACTCCAGCTGTTGCAGAAAAGGTATTAGATACAGGACTGATCGATCTTATGATGTTTTCTATCAATCCAGCTTATGATTTGGAGTGTGGAGATGAATACGGTATAGGTACAACGCTTGAACGTTCTAATCTTTTTAAAAGATGTGAAAAAGAGGGTGTTGGTATTTCCGTGATGAAGCCATTTCATGGTGGACAGCTTTTATCTGAAAAGACCTCCCCTTTCCATAAGAAGCTTACTAAGAATCAGTGCATTCAATATTCTCTAGATCGTCCTGCTGTACTTGCTGTTGTTCCTGGAGTTCGCAGTTTAAAAGATTTAGATGAATTATTAGCTTATCCAACCTCTACACAAGAAGAACGTGATTATTCTCTAATTGGAGAATTTACACCAGAATCTGCAGTGGGAAACTGTGTATATTGTAATCATTGTCAGCCATGTCCAGCTGGAATTGATATTGGATTAGTAAACAAATATTATGATTTATCTTTGGCTGGAGATCAAATGGCAGCCAATCATTATGAAAAACTTGTGATTAAAGCCGATGCTTGTTTGAAATGTGGTCATTGTGATAAGCGATGTCCTTTTAAAGTAAAACAACAATCAAAGATGCAAGAGATTACAAAGTATTTTAAGGACCTTTAATATGATAGATATAGAATACGCAAAGAAAATGCTAGAAGGTAATACAGTTTGTTTAGTTAAGGAAGATAGTTTATTTTTAAGCAAAAAGCGTGGCATTACACCATTACTTGAATTTATAGAATCTGGGTTTAATTTTAAAGGATATAGTGCTGCAGATAAAATTGTCGGTAAGGCAGCTGCCTTCCTTTATGCTTGTTTAGATGTAAAAGAGGTATATGCAGAAGTTCTTTCTAAAGAAGCAATTTCTGTATTTGAACAATATAATATTTTGTTTGAATATAGTATACTTACAGATTATATAATTAATCGAAAAGGAACTGGACTTTGTCCAATGGAAGAAGTGCTGCTTAATTGTTCTTCTAAAGAAAATGCAATTTTTGCAATTAAAAATAGATTTAATACATTATATGATTCATCTGATCTTTGAAAAATTGCTTTGTATAAAAAGCTATAAGAGAGTAGCATGAGCATAACAACAAATATTTCTTGACTTTATCTTTTACAATGCTATAATAAAATTAGAGGTGAGTAACTTATAAAGAAGATAATATTTTTTTGTTTTATGCTGTCTAGTATGGTTTTATTTTTTTTAATTAAAACAAAAACTTTTAACGTTGGCGATGAATACTATGATATGCTAATTAAAGATGATTTAAAGGATTATTCAAAAAAACTTGAAGATGTTAGTAATACTACATATATTGTAACTTATGTAACCAAATTCATCTATCAAAAGGGATTCGGTACCACAGAAACAAGTTATTACCCATTTGGATTAATAGATTTTAACTAGTATGAGAAAAAAAGAGAAAATTATCAATATAATAAAGAAAAATTTATATCTATTTATAACTTATTTAATAATATGCGTTTGCATATTATTTTTGTGTATGTTTTTAGGACGCTCTTTTAAACAAATACGAGAATATAAGCGATATTTTAATGAGGATTATGCTTATTTAATTTGTCCATCTTATGAGGACTATGAGTACATAAAATCTAGAGAGATTACCGAAGAAAATGAAGTTGTGATTTTTGGTAAAGAAATTATAGATGTTGAAAATTTAAAATACGAGGTTTTTTTCTCAACCTATTTAGAAAATGGAGAAATGTTGATTTTAGATCAGAATATTGAAGTATATACAACAGAAAAAATCTTAGATAAAACTCAAATTTATCAAACGCAAAATGGATTTGAATTTGCAAAAGAAGAAAAATTGTCTTTTAAAACGCTGCCTTTTTTAGAAGATAAGATGCCCAATTTTTTATTTATTAGGAAATTGTAAGTTGAATAGAAAAAAGGTCTATATAACCAC
>JAMPGQ010000004.1 GCA_023663825.1 Anaeroplasma bactoclasticum | reverse complement strand
GGGGGGGGGGTATAATGTTTCTAATATGCACTATAATTTATAAATTATAGTCTATAAATGACTAATAGCGGGGGTCAAAGAAATGAGAAAAATAACAAAGCTTTTTGCCAGTATAGTGGTAGTATTGGCATTTATAGGATTAGTTGCTTGTGCTTCAAAAACTAAAGTTTATACAGTAAGCTTTGAGACAAATGGTGGCTCAAATGTAAATCCTATAACAGACACACAGATACAATATGAACCTTTAACAATCAAGGAAAATTACTCTTTTGAGGGCTGGTTTGATGTTGAAGATTTTAATGCAGATCGTATTACTTTCCCTTACGAGATAAAGGCTAGTGTAACCTTTTATGCGAAGTGGAAGGAAATTAAAGATGATCCAATAGTGGAAACCTTTACGGTTACATTTAAAACAAATGGTGGGTTACCTGTTTCTAAAATGAAAACAGATGTGATTGAAACTGAACCTGTAACTAGTCTTGAAAATCATACTTTTATGGGCTGGTATGAGGATTCTGATTTTAAAACAAAAGTGACCTTCCCATATCAGGTGACAAAGGATATAACTCTTTTTGCTTATTTAAAGCCAAATAACCCTGATGTGACATATACAGTAAAATTTAATACAAATGGTGGTTCAGCAGTAGCAGATTTTGTTGGAACTGTTATCGAAAGTGCCCCTTCATCCACCAAAGAAAATGCAAACTTAGTTGGCTGGTATGAGGAGTCAGATTTTAAGACAAAGGTTACCTTCCCTTATGAGATTATTGATGATTGCACATTGTATGCAAAATGGGAACCAGTAAAGCAGACAACACCTGCTGATGTTACAGAACTATCTAGTTATTTAAATATGAATATCCAAAGCTATCGTGAGCTATATGGTCTAGAGGTTTCTAATGACAATGGGACTGTTTTTAAAGGAGCATCTACTTATACCGTAAATGGTAAGAATTTAACTCGTTTAGCGCCAAACTATACAAGTGATGGCTATGAAGTAGACGCATCAGGAAACATCATCTATTATCGTGATTATTTGTTTTATAGAGAAACTGAGGATAAGTATTATGCTTACTTCCAGGATCCAGCGGGAACTATAAAGGATTCCTATGGAATTTATTATAAATGTGAAGAAACAGAAGATCCATATAAAGATTTCTTTGATGTTACTAATTTATATGAGTTAAAGAATCTAAATCCAAATTATTTTTATAAATATGAAAATAAATGGTATGCAATGGATGATTATATCAATGATGCTAGCAAGCTGATTTTAGGAGATCAAGACTTTACAGGTTATAAAGGTTCTAATTATGTAGTTAGTGCAGAAGCCTTCTCTTCCTTTGTATTAGCCTTTGATGCTAATGGAAATATTATTTCTATAGAAGCAGAATCTGTATTGAAATATGGCGAGGCAGAATCTAATGCGGTAGGTGTTGCAGCAACAGATTATTATCAAATCTATTCTTTAAGCTTTGATAATATTAATAATATTGCTCCTATTTTAGAAAAGGATTTAGTAGGAGATCAAAATCTTCCTACTGGGAATTATCCACAGCTAGACGATACTGATCCGAATAGAACATTTACTCCAGATTTTAAAGAATATACTAAGACAGATTTAAGTAATGCTTTAACGGCCTTAACAGATTATAAAGCTTATTATACTTTGATTTATAATAATTTGGGTGTAATTGGACAAATGAATCAATTGATTTCTGTTGATAGCAATGTGGGTAAGGTAGAAATTGTAAATAGTGGAAGTGAAGCATATTATTATTATGATGCAACTACACAAGCTACATATTATACAACAGGTGGCAAGCTTTATTGTGATAAATATTCTTACAAGAACAAATACACATATAACCAATATTTATTAGATGCTGAGGCAAATGTTGCTGAAAGCTATAATTGCAAAATTCCAACTGCTGATTTGAATGTAAATGTAAATGATTTTGAATTTGATACTTCTATTATGGGATTTATCTATAAAGGTTCAAAGCTAACAGAGCTGGGTAGGTTTATTTTTGGTGATAACGATTATTATTATAATCCTTATGCAGAGGTTGAGACCTACGACTATCTATATTTCTATATGACAGATAATAAGGTTTCAAGAATTCTTGCAGCAAGTAAGATTGATATTTATACTGATGTTACATCTATGAGTCCAGACTATTCTGAGTATTTTGTAAAAGAAGTTATCATTCAAAATTATGATGAGCAAACTGTTGTTTTCCCAATTGCAGAAGCTGAGTTATATTTGCCAGGCGCTGCAAAAACAGATGGAAGCTTAGCACGTTTAGAAGCTGCATTCCAAGCAATGGGATCTATTTACACCTATAGAGATGAATTTGCCTTTGTTGCAGATGATGAAATTTATGGTATCAATAATGGGGAATATGATTATTATTATCATATGCCTCATATGACAAAAGTAAACAACAGCTATTATTATTACTTTAAAGATGGTGTACCATATGCTTATTATGGAAGTATCGGTACAGAAATAGAAGCAGATAATGTGGATATTGAATGGGGAACACCTTTACTTGATTTATTAGATGTAAACTGGTTTTATGAAGGTAAAGATGGAAACTACTATTGTAAAGATGAATATTTAGAAGCTTGTTCCTTAGTGATTTCTAGATATAGTGCTTCTAATTCATACCATAGACCAGCAACTACATCTAGAAAATACAAGGTAGAATTAGATTTTGTGGCTATTAATTTATATGGTAGCAAAATAGATAATATTTATTATTCTGGTAATTTAAGAACTATGGATTTATATGGTTCATTTACAGAGATATTTAGTGGTAGAGGAGTATTCTTAAATGTAGGAAGCACTACATTTACTCTTCCTGCAGGTATTACTGCAGATGATACTGCTCCTGAGCATGTATTGAAAAATCAGGAAGCACCTGCATTTAGTGTAGATTCAGAGGGTGTTTTAACGATTGTTTCCTCACCAACTGCCTCAAGCTATGAAGCATATGTATATTTAAATAATCAATTAGTTGCTGGTTATCCAAAGCCTGTAACTGATGGATTTGATTTTAAGGCTGATATTTCTTCTGATGGATCACATGATGGATTATATACCTTAAAGATTGTTGGCAAGGGTGATGGAATCCATTATAAGGATTCTAAGTTATCAGAAGCTCAAGAATTAGAAATCTATAAGCTTATCAAACTAGGAACGCCTACCAATGTAATAGTTGATAGAGATAGCAATGAGTTAAAATTTGATGCAGTTTTAAATGCTTCTAAGTATTATGTTCGAATTACAAATGCAAATAATTTACTTGTTGATCAAGGTGAGGCCGATTCCAATGTCTATAGCTTATCTAAATTAACAGAAGGCTCCTTTATGATTTCTGTTTACGCTATGGGTGATAATGTAACCTATAGAGATAGCTTAACCGTGACAATTCGTTACTCAGTAGAAGATAAGCTTGCTCAAATGCTTGAAGTATTTAATGGTTCTCATTATTCTACTTTATCTACAAGAATTACTGTAAATGATGTTGTGACCTATAACACATCTATTGCTTACTGGTATGATAAGACATTAAATAAAGGTAAGCTAGTTGCAAGAATTTATCCAAATAATAGTAGCAAATATACTTCCTCTGTTCCAGAACGTAAAGTAACCATATATTATTATGAGGAAAATGGAGTTTCAAAGGCCAAGGTGGTTGATGAATTATTTGAATGGATAGGAGTAGACGATAAGGGAAATCCAATAACAAAAATAATATCTGAAACCACAAAAATCTTAGATAATGTAGAACGTCCCTATAAGGCTTTAGCAGATACTCCAACTTATAAATATGTTGATCAATCTAAAACGAATTCGCCATCCTTTACTTTAGATGTGGATTCAGATAGCTTAGATAGTTTTGAGTATGTTATTCCAATGGCAGTATTATTTAACAAAGAAATGAGTAGCATTAGCTGTACACTTACCCAATATTCTAGTGGCTTATATAGCTTCTCATTTGATTTCGTTGCTACAGATGGTACGAAATATCGTGTGTACAACGGACAAGAAACATTTGTTACAGATAATGATTTATCTAACGAAGTGAAAGAGTCTTAATTATATAAGAATATATTTAAGAATAGATTAAAGATAAAATAGTAAAAATTAAGGAGGGAAGTTTTTATGAGAAGAATCTTTAAAAAAATACTAGCACCAATAATGGTACTAGGCTTAGCAATAACCCTATGGGCGTGTACAAGTAAGGTAAATACAAAGATTATCTTTGATTCAAATGATGGATCATATGTAGCTGAAAGTACAACCAAGGTAGAAACTGAACCAGTTCCTACTAAGAAGGGGTATGTATTTGAAGGTTGGTATACTACGAATGACTTTAAGGATGAGAAGGTTACCTTTCCATTTGATTTAGGAAAAGAAAATATCACTCTTTATGCAAAATGGAAATTGGAAAATTATACGATAACCTATCACCTTAATGGTGGTACAAATCATACTTCCAATCCAAATTCATATACAGTAGAAGATACTGTTACATTAAATAATCCTACTCACACTACTAAAGATTTTGATGGCTGGTATCAAGATATAGAATTCAAAACAGCTGTATCAAGTATTGCAAAGGGTAGCACAGGAAACGTAAATTTTTATGCGAAGTGGAAGGATAAAGAAGTTGTTTCTGAGACTTATGATATTACATATCATTTAGATGGTGGTACAAATGCAAATACTAATCCTGCAAGCTATACAAAGGGTACAGCAGTGACTCTTCTTGATGCTACAAAGCCTGGTCATAAATTTGAAGGCTGGTATCTAGAAGCAAGCTTTACAAATAAGGCTACAGGTGTTAGTGCAGAGGATATGGGAAATAAAGTACTTTATGCAAAGTTTGTTGCAGATACTTATACTATCACTTATCATTTAGAAGGTGGAACAAATGCAAATACTAACCCTACAAGCTATACCTATGGCACTATAGTTACATTAGAAAATCCATCTAAGGAGGGCTATAGCTTTACTGGCTGGTATTTAGAAGATAGCTTTACAAATAAGGTAACAGGCGTTAGTGCAGAAGATATGGGTGATAAAGTATTTTATGCAAAGTTTGTTGCAGATAGCTATATTATCACTTATCATCTTGATGGCGGAACAAATTCAACTAAAAACCCTGCAACGTATAAAGTGGATGACGCATTTAAATTTGCAAATCCAACTCAGGATCGTATGGTATTTAAGGGTTGGTATACAGATGCAGAATTTAAAAATAAAATTACTGAAATCGTTGCTGGTTCTACAGGAAACCTAGATTTATATGCAAAATGGGAAGAAGTAGCCTATGTTATTCATTATCATTTAGATGATGGTGAAAATCATCATGATAACCCAGCAGGCTATTCTACAGGCCAAGTTGTTACATTTGAGCCTGCAGAAAAGGCAGGCTATACCTTTGAGGGCTGGTATCAAGATATAGAATTCAAAAACAAGATAACAAATATAGCAGAAGATGCATCAGGTGATTTAGATGTATATGCTAAGTTTACCTTAGAAGCATATACGATTACTTACCATTTAGATGGTGGAACTAATGCTAGCACAAATCCAGCTACCTATAATGTAACTTCTACAGTAGTATTAGCTGATGCAAGTAAGGCAGGCTATACCTTTACTGGCTGGTATTTAGAAGCAAGCTTTACAAATAAAGTTACGAATTTAGTTTTAGGTACTACAGGTGCAAAAGAATTCTATGCAAAATTTACTAATGATTATGATTTGATGTATGGGGATTGGTCTAAGGATAATTATATGCTATTTGCAAGCCTTTCAAGGGAAGCATTCACATATAATGGAACAAGCTATGCTTATACAATGACCGATTTTACGTCTAATAAAATTACTGCTTTAAATGATAAGATTTATTTTACTTATAATCCAACTGAGGATACTATAACTTTTGTTAGAGAATATTTAAGAAGTGAAGATGATTTAGATCCATCTATCGAAACATCAACATTAAGTAAAATTACATTAGCTGATACTGCTTCCTTTGCTGGTACTTATTATACTGGTGATAGTAGAACAGTTAGGGATTTAGTATTTGATGCTTTTGGTCATGTTACTAGATTTGCTGGTGCTGATACATATCAAGGTTTATTTTCTGTAGAAAATGGAGTTGTTACTCTTCAATATAAGACAAACAATCAAGGCTCTTGGATTATGTATACGGGTACATTAGAAAATGGAGTATTAACGTTAAATAAGGATGATGTCACATCAATCTATGTTAAGAATGATAGTCCTACCATTTATGCTGATAATACAGGTAATGTAGTATATAAATATACTAATTTATATGTATTAGAAAAGGATAATGTTGATTATGTTGCTACAATGACAGGCGAATTTGCAGTTGGTAGTTTTGTTACATTTACTTACGCTGATACTAGTGTTAAATTCAGAGTGGTATCTTTAGCAGGAGCATCTTGGGGAACTTTAGAATCTGCTGGTGAAACTGCTGGTGAATATACCTTTAGTGATTCTAGCGATGTTTTAGTACTTGATGGATTTGGACCTACAAATGGTAGATTGGGTGATGCTAAGTTAAATGATGCAGATGTTTCCTATGCAATGTTAGGGTATATGCAAAACATATTAATTATCTATCCAAATTCTACAGAAAAGTATTACCATATGGATGGAAGAGTTTTAACAGAAGTAACCGTATCTGATGGTATGGAAGGTAAATATGTTTTCAATACATCATATTATTTGGTAAGTGGATTAGGGTATTATAAGAGATCAGGTGCTGAATATTATGAGTTATATGAATATAATTCTACAACTAATACAATTAAGTTAAATAGTACAACCTATACTATTTATCATAATGGTAATGTCTTATCTACAGGTTCATCTCATTATGTAAAAGAAGATTATTCTGTAGCTACAAAAGACTTTACAGACTATTTAGATACAGTTTATGAAAATACTCTTCACCAAGTAAAGGTTAGAGTAACTAAGGATTCTCCCGCTTATAAGGTAGTTGTATTAGAGACAGTTACATTAAATGGAGTAGAACTAACTGCAACCACATATGATGCAGTATATGTATTAGATCGTTTAGTATTTAATGGTGTTGAATTAGTATTATCTGATACTTTAGATTTAGTTGTTGCAGAAGAAACTTATCCTTTAACAGAATTTGTTCCTGAAAAAACATTAGCTGAAAAAGTAGTTGGCGTATATGTAAACGGCAATTACTATGTAAGAGTATATAATGAAGAAGGAACACTTAAGGCTTGTTATGGTAGTAGCATTAATCCATATAGTCAACCTTCATCATATACTTGTACTATTACAGATGAGGATAATGGAAAACTTCAATTCACACCTTATAGTAGTGCTTATGATTTTACATATTCAGAAGTTGAAAATGTTGGAAGAATTACATTTGGTACATCTACAGATATTGATTCTAGCTATAGAGGAAAAGAATTTGTTTCCTATGATGATTCAACAGTAGAATTAAGAGCTGTTTTAGGAACTTCAATTACTGCGGGTGGCTATGCTCCTGGAGCTAGCACTTTAGCTAAAATCTATGAAAATAATGAACTAAAATCTTGGACAAATATTTCTTATAGTCGAACATTAACAGCAGAGGAAAGAAATACAGTAGGTGTTATTGATGTTGAAGTTTATGCATGGGTATATGGAAAAAAGCATACGGTCACATCACAATTAGCAGTTGTTGAATCATGGGATATAAGTGTTTCAAAATCATCTCTAACTATTAAAGTTACTAGCGAAAATTATACTAAGGCTGATGTTGTTGCGTTAGGTATGTTTACACCAAAGCATAATGGTACAGCTGTAGAAGTAACTGAGGATATGATATCTTTACCTACTGGTTTTGATACTACTAAGGTAGGAAGCTATACTATAAGTTGTATGTATCATGAGATTACTAAGACAGCCACATTAGTTGTTGAAGCTGATCCATATAATTACACATTTGGAAGATATAAATATTCTACAACTTCAGGATTATATTTATATGTAGAAAATGGTACAGGGAAGGCAGAATATTATAGTTCCTTAATGTCAAATTCGGCAACATATGAAACTAGTTATACAAAAAAAGGGACATTCACTATTTCAACTGCTGCTACAAATAATTTATTGATTACTATAGGTGATTATACTTATACCTATACAGCACAAATTAGCAATAATGCTGTTACGAGTTTAAAATTTGTATCTGTAAGCTCAGGATATTCTCCTATATCCTATTTGAAAAACACCTATGATTCATATAATCCAACAGTTTCTTTTGAGGGATTAACACACGCTGATGTTTCATGCGGAAGTGTTTCAAGTTCAGAATCAAATTTCAGAACGGGATATTTTAAATTATTGGTTGATGGTTCAGATAAGACAAGTAGTATTAAAGTATCTACATATCCTACTTCAACTGAAGTGAAAACTCCTGGCACATATACTTTAGAAGCATTCTATTGGATTTGTGGTATTAAATATGAAGCAACTACTACAGTTAAATTTGTAGATAGCTATACATTAGAACCTGTTTCAACTAAATCTGTTGAAGTTTTAGTAGATACAGAGGTAGATTATTACGCTTTATTCAAATTGACTCATAATGGAACTGTTGAAGCCTTGACTTCTCAAAATTGTAATATTGATGTTTCTAGTGTCAATATGGCAGTTCCAGGAGATTATGTGGTAACATGTACCTTTGGTGAAATGAGTAAAACAATTACAATTAGTGTTGTGAACAAAATTAAATATGTAGATACTTATAAGGATTCTACTGAAGAAAATATTCTAACAATTAATAAGAATTTAGATGGAACTTACAATTTGAATTTTAATGGAACAGAATATACAAATAGATCTTTAAATGCATCATCATATGGTTATAGTTATATTCAATGTGGTTATTATGAAAATCCATATTTTAAGATTTATGAGACCAATGATAAAGTAACACATATTACCTATTCTAAATATTCAGATCAAACTACAGTAATTGCTACACTTTATCCTTCAACTGGTGATACTGATGAAGAACCAGAAGAGACAGATCCTTATGTAGGAACGTATACGAGAACTGATGGTTGGACAACAGGTTTTAATCATACTTCATTTACTATTGTGAAGGAATCTGATGGCACTTATACTTTGACTCCTCAAGGTGGCACAAGTATAAAAGGCTTGACTGAAGATCATCTAAAAGGAAATAAATATGTTACAGGTGATATAACATTAACTATTTCTGGCAATAATGCTAACGTGTATAATGACAGTTGGAAAGAAAGTAATTATAGCAAACAAGCATAAAATGATTTAAAACTATAAATTGAATAAGACAACCTGATTTTTGGGTTGTCTTGTTCAATTGTTACAATCGAATATAATATCAAATATTTTAGCGGGGGCAATAATATGAAGATAATAAAGAAATTAAGCTTATGCAGCATAGCTTTTTTAGGTCTGCTGATGAGCTGTTCATTAGCGCCTTGCGATCCTGTAGTATCTAATTTAGAAAGTGATCAACAGCTTTCTATAGAGAAATTAAATGCAGATTTCAAGGCGAATTTTATTGATTCAATCAATAAAGACTTGATTCAAAAAATAAATAATTTCGATATGAATCAGGAGGTTAATGTAATTATCACCTTCTCTGATAATTCTTTAGTTTCTGATTTTAATACTAAAAATCCTAACTTTGAAAATGTCAGTGAGTATGCAAAATCTAAAGCGGGTTTAGATTTTGTCAAAAAGCTTAACGATAAACAAAAGGGCATTAAAAATCATTTATTAAGTTCTAATTTAGTTAAGGATATTAAGTATTCTTATTCAACTATATTAGATGGTATTTATGCAACTACAACTTATTCTAATATTGAAAATATTACAAAGCTATCTGGGGTAGAGCGTGTTATGATTTCAGATACATACGCTGCACCTCAGGCTGTAACAAATAAAGTAAAAGTATATTCCACTGGTATTTTTGATAGTAGTGATGTTTCTTATACAGGTAAGGGTACAATTGTTGCTATACTAGATACAGGTTGTGACTATACACATACTGCCTTTACTACACATGTAACAGAAAATCCTTTGATAAGTCGTGAGGATATTGGGAATATCTTACCTACTACAGTTGCGAGTGGATATTCAGAGGGCTTAGAAGCTCGTGATGTATATTATTCAAGTAAGATTCCTTATGGCTATGATTATGCTGATAAGGATCCTGATATTATGCCTTATCATAGTGAGCATGGCACACACGTTGCTGGTATCATTGGTGGCTATGATAGTACGATTAAGGGAGTTGCTATTGATACACAATTAGCTATTATGAAGGTTTTCTCAGACTATAAGGATGGTGCTGATGATGGTGATATCCTAGCTGGTCTAGAAGATTCTGTCCTTCTTGGTGTTGATGCAATTAATATGTCCTTAGGTACCTCTTGTGGATTTACAAGAGAAGTAGATCAAGATTATAAAAATAAAATATATGATTCTATTGAAGCAGCAGGTATTTCACTAGTTGTAGCTGCTTCAAATGATTATAGTAGTGCTTATGGATCTGCATTTGGAAACACGAATAAAACGTCCAACCCAGATTCAGCAACAGTTGGTGCTCCATCAACCTATACAGGAGCGATGTCTGTTGCTTCCATCAACGGAAATATGGATAAGTATATGATTGCAAATGGAGAACAAACTATATTCTTCCATGAATCCTTTAATCAAGCTGCAAAGGAATATAACTTCTTTGAAATGCTAGGTATTA
Source organism: Anaeroplasma bactoclasticum (assembly GCA_023663825.1). Lineage (GTDB taxonomy): Bacteria > Bacillota_I > Bacilli_A > Acholeplasmatales > Anaeroplasmataceae > Pelethenecus > Pelethenecus bactoclasticus_A. The sequence continues at coordinate 53,750 of JAMPGQ010000004.1, read as the reverse complement.
CAGGAAATACTACTGCATCTTATGAATATGTTACAGTTCCAGGTGTTGGTATGACTGCCAACTATATGGGAATAGATGTTTTAGGAAAGATTGCATTAGTTAAACGTGGAGATATATCCTTTGAGGAAAAGGTTCAATATGCTGCAGAGGCAGGAGCAATAGCTTGTATTGTTTATAATAATGTCTTTGGTGATATTATTATGACTGTCGGAAACGATGTTAAAATTCCAGTTGTTTCTATTTCTAAGGATGATGGTATACTTCTTGCAAAGAATGCTACTGGAATATTAGAATTCAATGCTAATAATCTTGCTGGTCCATTTATGTCAGATTTTTCTAGTTGGGGACCAACTCCAAGCCTAGAATTAAAACCTGAAATTACAGCTCATGGCGGTAACATTTTATCTGCTATCCCTGGGGGTGGCTATGATAAGCTTAGTGGAACCTCTATGGGTTCTCCTAATATGTGTGGTATTACAATTTTAATACGTCAGTATGTAAAAGAAAAATATCCAAATCTTTCTACAACAGAAATTAGAGATTTAGTAAATCAGCTTTGTATGTCTACTGCTACAATTGCATTAGACCAAAAGGGGAATCCTTATTCTCCAAGAAAACAGGGGGCTGGTTTAGCAAGTCTATATAATTCTGTAAATACAAATGCATATTTGTATGTAGAAAATTCTAACAAATCAAAGATAGAATTAGGGGATGATCCTAATAGAACAGGTGCGTATACCTTTAGCTTTCACTTGAAAAATCTATCAAATCAAGAATTAAAATATGATCTTTCCTCTTTAATTATGACCGAGTCTTTATCTACATCAGATTCAGACTATGTAGCTGAGATGGCATATATGCTTAGTCCTAGTGTGGAATTTGATGTGACTGGAAATGGTCGTAAAGATAATAATTATTGTATCGTTGATGCAAATAAAGATTGTGTGATTACAGTTTCTATGAAGCTTTCTAAAGCCGATAAATCCTATTTAAATCAGAATTTTGAAAATGGAATGTATGTTGAAGGCTATATCACCTTAAGCTTAGAAGAAGGAATTGATTTAAATATTCCATTGCTAGCTTTCTTTGGGGATTGGTCTGAAGCTCCAATCTTTGATAAGAGCTATTATGAGGTAGAATCTGAAGCATACGATCAAGCAATTGACGATGATGACCGTATTAAGGCTGATTATTATGCATCTACCCCATTTGGTAGATATTATTATGATTACATTATTCCACTAGGGAGCTATGTTTATGATTTAGATACGACAAAATATGATGCAATTCCTGCTGTAGAAGAGCATGCGGCTATTTCCTATTATAAGGATTCAATCAGTGGAATTTATGCTGTATTTACAGGACTTTTGCGTGGAGCAAAGGAAATGCAAATACAAATAAGAAATACAGATACAAACGAGGTCGTTTGGACAGAAACTCAATACAATTGTTATAAAGCCCATTATTCTGGCTTGCAGTATCCTTATGTTTCCTCTATTGATCTAGAAATGACAGATGCGTTATTTGATAATAATACACATTATGAGGTGACGATGAGCGCAAAGCTCGATTGGAAATCTACAGAGAATAATTTCAATGATTCCTTTAGCTTTTCATTTTATGTTGATTATGAAGCCCCTATTTTAAAGAATGCAGAGTTTAAAAAGGAATATGACCGAGTAGATAAGATAGATAGATATTATGTGGATTTAACTGTTTATGATAATCATTATGTACAATCTGTAAGACCAATTTCCATCTATACCAATCCGATTACAGGGTCAAAAACCTATACCTCCTTATCTGCTAATCCAATTCCTGTTTATCAAACAGATCGAGGATCAGATTCTGTTGTTACAATTGAAATTACAGATTATATTGATTTAATTTATGATACAAATTTAAGTGAGGGCTTGACCTTCTTCATTGATGATTATGCAATGAACTCAAACATCTTCCAGGTAGGTCTTCCAGAACTAAATGATAAGAACTTAGCTTTCACTGAGGATATATTGAATATTAAGATTCATGATATACTAGATTTAACTGATTATATCAAGATATCAGGTAAAGAAGAAATTGTTAAGGATTATCTTAAGAATTTAGCGTGGAGCTCAACAAATGAAAATGTTGTAAAGGTATCTCGTGGTCAAATTGAAGGATTAAGTGCAGGTAATGCTACAATTCGTTTGACAAGCTTAACTACAGGTAAAAATATTAATATTGTAATTCATGTTTCAGAAGAAATAAATGATGATAACCTGGATTCTAGTTTAAAGGTGGATTTAACAAAGCTTGAATTTACTTCATATGATACTTTATTTGCTTTTGAAGGAGACAATGATTTTTCTTCCATTGGACATACAGGCTCCATTAACTATTTTGATGGTGCAGCAAGCATTAGCTTCTATCCAACAGAAAAGGTTCAATTGCATTACAAGATTAGACCTTGGAATTTACCAGAATCTAGATATAAGCTAGAGTGGCAATCTTCAAATGAAAGAGTTGCAACTGTGGATGAAAGTGGTATTGTTACTGCTGTTGCAGAGGGTAAAACAAGAATTACGCTTCGTATGGAAATTGATGGTAAGGTTTCTACAATTGCTGCTCGTTGTTCTATAGAGGTAAAGAGTGAATTCATTATCGAAAATCGTATCTTAATGGAATATAAAGGTCATGGTGGAGAGGTTGTAATTCCAGAGGATAAGGGAATTATGTATATTGGTCCTTTTGCTTTTTCTCACTATCTTTTAGATAATGCTTTAGAGGTTGATGATGAAAATGATTTGGATGCTAAAAAATCTCCAATTGGAAATGATACGATTACTAGTGTTATTATTCCTGAGGGAGTAGAAGAGATTCAAAAATTTGCATTCTATAATTGTACGGCATTAAAGAAGGTTGTTCTACCTTCAAGTGTAACAAAGATTATGGAATATGGCTTTTACAATAATACATCCTTAGAAGAAATTAATTTAGAGAACGTTGTTGTTATTGCTGCAAGAGCCTTCTATGATTGTGAACGTTTATTAGAAATCAATACAATGCATGCAAATACAATTGGTGATTTTGCATTTGCAAATTGTAAATACATTCAGGCTGTTGATTTAAAGGAATTAAAGCGTGCTGGAGTTAGTTCCTTCCTAAATTGTGCTAGATTAACTACAGTTTTACTTGGTAAGTGGACAAAGCTAGGTGATAATTTCTTTGAAAACACAAGAATTAGCACAATAGAAGTTTATGGAAATAGATTACCTGATTATGTATTTAAGGATTGTAAGAAATTACAAACGGTAGTGATTAAGGGCGATTTAGTTTACTTAGGAGAAGGAGCCTTTTCAAATTGTACTTCCTTAGCTAATATTAGCTTTGAAGGAGGCGTAGAGCTAATTGCTCCAAGAGCGTTCTATAACTGCCAAGCATTAAAGAATTTCACTCTACCATCCTCAGATATTGAATTAGATGATTATGCGTTTGAGGGTGCAGGGATTATAAATTTAATTTTTGAGCAAGATACAAGATTACTTCATATGGGAGTATCTAGCTTCCATAACTGTGGATCTTTAAGAAATATTTATGCAAGTAATTCTAAATATTATACAGTAAATAAAAATGTACTTTATGATAAGGATATGAAAACCATCCATATGGTTTCTTCTGGATTAAGTCTTACAAGCTATACTCTACCAGACACAGTAGAAGTAATTGGAGAGGGAGCTTTCTTAAATAGTGGTTTGACCTCTTTGGAATGTTCTTCAAGCTCAAATTTGAAGAAAATAGAGGCAAATGCCTTTGCAGAATGTGCTAATCTATATAACGTTACTTTACCTAATCATATAGTAGAGATTAATGACTTTGCATTCTATCAATGTAATAGATTAAAAACGATTAATTTAAATAATGTGAATTCATTAGGACAATATGCCTTTACTGGAACAGGATTAACAGAGGTTACTTTACCAGACAATGCAATTATAGGAATTGGGGCATTTTATAACTGTTCTAGCTTAAAAGAGGTTACTCTAGGAGCAAATACTAAGATTGGAAAATCTGCCTTCCAAAGTACACCTCTTGTAACAGTTCATATGCCAGAGTCTGGCAATGTTGAAGTAGATGCATCAGCATTCTATCGTTGTACAAGCTTAAAGACTATTGATTTATCAAAATTAACTGGCACAGTTGGAGAATATGCATTCTTCTATTGTTCTTCCTTAGAAGAAGCAAATTTAGAAAATGTTCTAAGAGTACATGAAGGAGCCTTTGCAGATTGTGTTAATTTGAAAAAACTTTTGATTCCTAAGGTAGAATACTTAGGTGAGGGAGCCTTTGCTCAATATGCAAGTGGTTCTCATAGTGCCATTTTTACAGAAGTTAACTTTCCTGAAACTTTAAAATATATTGGCGTGGATTGTTTCTATGGTTGTATGGCTTTAGAGGAAATTGATTTAAGCTATGTTGAACAAATTGAAATGCAAGCCTTTGCTTATTGTACAGAGCTAAAGAAGGTAACCTTAGGTGAGAAGCTAACTACACTAGCTGAATCTGTTTTCTTTGGTTGTGAAAAGCTTGCAGAAATCAATTTAGATTATATTGTTATTTTTGAGGCAGGCTGTCTACATAAAACAGCAATTACTCATTTAAATATTTCAGCAGCTAAAATTATAGAAAGTCGTGCTTTTTATGGCATGAGCTCTGTTACAAATGTGGTTGCTCCTAATGTTGAAGTGGTAGAAGAGTATGGCTTCTATGGCTGTGATCATCTAGAAGAGCTTGAATTACCTAGCCTAAAGCAAGTAGGTGCAAATGCTTTTTATGCCACTAAGATTAAAGAATTTTTAATTACGAATAATTTATCAACAGTAGATTATCTATCCTTTATGGGTACATTAGAACTAAAAGGCTTCTATGCTTATGATAATACTCAAAAGGTAAGTAGTAAGGTATTCGATTATGTTGTTGTTGATAAGGGAGTTTTATATGTAGAGCTTCCTAGTGGTGGATATGTATTATCTGCTTACCCTTACGCAAAAGACTCTAAAGAATTTAGCGTTATGGAGGGCACAGAGCGTATTGAATATTATGCATGTAGTGGTAATGTTTATTTAGAAAAATTAACCTTACCATCCACATTAAAGACGATTGGAAATTTTGGGTTCTTTAATACAATTCATCTTAAAGAGGTTATTTTCAAAAGCTATTATGCTCCAACATTAGAAGGAACAATGACTGAAGAGGTTACACCAACCAAAGATACTTTCCCTAAATTTGATGAGCTTTATAAATATGATTTTTATTATGAAACTGCTGGAGGTATCTTATATCCGCTTTATTATCAAAACTTTATTGGTACTGTAGGACAGGTTGAGGGTGTTAGCTATGTTTATCCTACAGATAGTGAAGGTTATGACTCACTTCTTTATAAAACCTTCTTTGATGATAAGCTAGATTTAGAAGGTGAAAGAATCACTAGTGGAAATACAATAGGTAAAAATGCTTATCTATTTATGGAGCTATGTAAAGCAATTCCAGAAACAGTGACTTGGAAGAATGCTGATGTGATTGGAGATATAGAATTCTACTACAATGCATTGCTTCAAGATTCTAGCCAGATGGCTAATGTAGATTCTAATGTTCTTGCAAAATATTTAAGAGCCAAGGAATGCTTAAATGCATCTAAAGTTTCTAGACAAATTGAACGATTATATGATGTAGATAATTCTAAATATAGCTATGATCGTATAAAGAATGTTTATGAAGAATTTTCTGTTCTTACAGAAGCAGAAAAGGTTTTAGTGGATAATACAGCCACCTTGACAGAAAAAATTGCTGATTTAGAAAAAGCATTAGATGAAGAAATTGATTTTTCAAAAGACTATAGTGAATATAAGAATGCATTTAAAACTGAGGAAGTACCTCCTAAAAAGGATTTCCCGTGGATTATCTTAGTGTGTTCTATAGTAGGTGGGCTTGCCCTTATAGGATTTATAGTTGTAACAATTGTATTTGTTAGGAAAAGAAAACAAAATTAAAAGTAGGTGATTGAATTTGAAAAAAATAATCTATCTGGTAGCACTTTTTATGTGCTTGCTAGTAGCCTCCTGTGGAGGAAAAAAACAAAGCTATTCAGATAAAGGATATACCTCAGTTGTTGAATTTGATTTCAACGGAGGTATCCTTACCAACGCTGTTACAGATATTGAGAATTCAATTAAATATGCCTATGAACCAAACAGCTATATTTGTAATCCTTTAGATCTTCCAAGTAGTGTAATCAGAAAAAAAGGGTATGATTTTCTAGGCTGGTATAAGGATGAGGCTTGTGAAAACTTTTGGGATTTTAAGAAAGATAAAATCCAAAATGATGATATCATCTTGTATGCAAAATGGAAACCTTCCATCTACTATACATATACTTTATGCTATGTAGATGAGGAAACAAAGGAAGAAATAAGCTTATATACCTATGAGGTAGAAGCAAATGAAAAATTCAGTGATTTTTTAAGTCGTGCAAACACAAGAGAAAATTATACTGCCTTTGGCTTTTACCAAGATTCAACCTTAAAGATACCTTGGGATGATAGTTTTAAGCATCCAGGTGGACAAACTAGTCTTGATATCAAAATATATGTTAAATTCATTAAAGGCTCTTATACACTTGTATCTACCTATGATGAGCTAGTGAAGGCTACAGGAAATATTTATTTACTCAATTCAATTGATTGTGATGGAAAAACTTTAAACTTTGGTAGAGAGTTCCAAAATGAAATAGAGGGAAATCATTTTACGATTTCTAATTTCAAGATTGAAGGCTCTAATCGTTTGATTGCAAAATATTCTATCTTTGCCTCACTTCTTGATGGAGCAAAAATAGAAAATGTAACCTTTGATCATTTTACTATAGAGGTCTTATCTAGAACCTATCGTGAATTAAGGATTGCTGGCTTAGCAGGTGAGGCTACAGGAAATGTTGAAATCAAGGATGTACATATTACAAATGCTAAGATAGTACTGCCTAAGGATTTAAGTATTTCTTTTGATGAATTAACGATTCAAACCGAAGAAGCTGTTTATGATTCTAGCAAAGCTAGCATAAAGGTTTATGATTTCACATCAGATTATAAAATAGAGGATAATAGAAATTAAGGAGAAGAAAAACATGAAAAAATTTTTAATTGCTGCCTTGGCTGCAACAAGTACCTTAGGACTAGTTGCATGTACAACGAATCAAAAAATAAGCAATGAAAGTACAAGATTAGTACTTGCTACACAGGAATTAGATGGTGTATTTAATCCATTTTATTCCACCTCAGCTACCGATAGTAATATTGTTGGTATGACACAAATCTCTATGCTAGGAAGCGATAAGGATGGTAAGGTCGCTTATGGAGAAAATGAAGCAGTTGTAGTGTTAGATTATGAACAAAAGAGCACTAAGGTAAATGGTAAAGATGCTACAACTTATCAATTTGTTTTAAAGAACAATGTTAAATTTAGTAATAATACACCTTTAACTATGAAGGATGTATTGTTCAATTTTTATGAGTATTTAGATCCATTATATTATGGGTCAGCAACTTTATACTCTACAGATATTGTTGGTTTAAAGGAATATAGAACACAGACAATTAATGAGGCTGCCCAAGATTCTTTTAATGAAAACTTCTTAAATCTTGCAGATGACAGAGTTTTACGTCTAGCAGATATTGCTGAAATTGTATTTGATTCTAATAAGGGAACGACCTTAAGCTATGATCAATTTAAAAGCGCACTAGCAGAAGAAGCAGCAAGCTTTGGGGATGAATATGCTACTGTAGTAGAGGATTTTGAGAGAGCTTGTACAATGTTTAAGGAAGAATTAGACTCTGATTATACAAATAATATGGATTCTTATGATTCTATAAAATATACTGATAAGGATGGTAAGGAAGTTACTTTATCTAATGATACAGAAGCTTTCCTTTATGCTGAAGGGTATATTCAGTGGAATAAGGACAATTATGAGTTTGATTATTCTTATGGGGAAGATAGTAAAAACTGGTCAAGAGATAAAGCCATTCAAATGGTTTATGATACGGTAATTCCCAAGGATATAGATGCAGTTATTTCTGCTTGGCAGACAGCTACAAATTTAAGAGAATATTTTGCAAACCTAGAAAAGGAAAAGTATTTTAATGAAACAGAGCGTTCATATAAAAATGTTTCTGGTATTAAATTTGCAAATAGAACAGAGCCTGTAATTGTAAATGGTAATATTTATCAGGTTCCAACCTATGATGAAACTGGGGCTGTAAATAATGGTACAAATGAAGTCTTAGAAATTACAATTTATGATGTAGACCCTAAGGCAATTTGGAACTTTAGTATTTCTATTGCACCTATGTATTATTACTCTACACCTGAATTAATTGCAAAATTTGATTATGAAGAAAACTTTGGTGTTGAATATTCTTCCCAACAATTCCAAGATACAGTCATCAAGAATCAAAGTAAGATTGGCTTACCTGTAGGGGCAGGAGCATATAAACCTTGTACAAAATCAGGTGATTCTTCTAATGTAACTGCCGCTACCTTCTATGAGCACAATGTTGTTTATTTTGAAAGAAATGATTATTTCATTATGGGGACACCCAAAATTAGATATATTAATTATCAGGTAATCTCAACAAATCAGCTAATGTCAGCATTATATGCAAATCAAGTACATTTCGTAGAGCCTTCTTGTAAACAAGAGATTATTGATGACATTAATGCAAATAAATCTAAAGGCTTTGATTCTAATTATGTGATGACGAATGGTTATGGTTATATTGGTATCAATGCTTCTAAGATTCCTGATGTTGCAGTACGTCGTGCAATTATGCATGCCATAAACATTCAACTTTGCCTAGATTATTATCCAGGCTATGCTTCAGCAATATATCGTCCAATGACAAAAGCTAGTTGGGCATATCCAGATAATTTAACTGAACAATATTATAAATATGATAGTACTGGAGCTACATCTGAAAAGCTTGTAGTAGATGCAGGCTATGTTAAGAATAAGAATGGTGTTTATACAAAGAATGGACACACTCTAAAATATACCTTCACTATTGCAGGAGATACTACAGACCACCCTGCTTATTTAGCTTTAAAGTCTGCTTCTGATATTTTAAATAAGCATGGCTTTGATATTTCTATTTATCCTGATAATGATGCTTTAAAAAAGTTGAATCAAGGTAGTTTAACTGTTTGGGCGGCTGCATGGAGCGCTTCAGTTGACCCAGATATGTACCAGGTATATCATATGGACTCTTCAGCAACCTCAACTGCAAACTGGGGGTACAAAGCCATCTTAAATAATAGAAGGAAGTATTCTTATGAATATCAAAAGGTAGTAGAACTATCTGAATTAATTGATAAGGGTCGCGAGACTTTAGTAGAGTCTCAAAGAAAGACAATTTATGCTCAAGCTTTAGATTTAGTTATGGATTTAGCAGTAGAGCTACCTACATATCAAAGATCTGACCTTTATGCTTATAATACAAAAATCATTGACGCGAGCACAATGACTAAACGTGAGGATATTACTCCTTACAATGGACCATTAAGTCGTATTTGGGAATTAAGCTTAAACGAAAATTAATTATTTAAAGCATAAGGGGGTAGTAGTATGCTAAAGTATATAATAAAAAGATTAGGACTATCCATTATTATATTGATTGGTGTTTCAATGATCATCTATTTCTTGGTACGATTGATGCCAAATGATTATATTGAAAACAGCTTTTCCGCTCAGCTTGCACAAAACACCATTACAATGGAACAAATTAATGAATTTAAAGCATTGTATGGTCTTGCAGATAATTCCTTTTTAGGTATTTTAAAGGGATATTTTGGTTGGTTAGGAAATCTATTTAAAGGAGATTTAGGAACATCCTTTGTTTATAAAAAAAGTGTTTCTAGTGTAATTGCAGAGAATATGTGGATTTCTTTCTTTATTGCATTTATAGCAATGATCTTTCAATTCTTAATCGCCATACCTTTAGGTATTTCCTCAGCTACACATCAGTATTCTATTAGAGATTATACGGTTACTATATTAGCAATGATTGGTATATCTTTACCATCCTATTTCTTTGCAGCACTTTTGATTAAGGTGTTTGCTTCTGACTTAGGATGGTTCCCAGTCAGTGGACTTGTTGATCCTTCTAAAGCCTATGGGAATAGCTTTGGTGAACAAATCCTGTATTATCTAGATATGGCACATCATCTTGTACTTCCAATGATTGTACTTGTTGTACTTTCTATTGGTGGATTAATGCGATATACAAGAACAAATATGCTAGATGTATTAAATGCAGATTATATTCGTACTGCAAGAGCTAAGGGACTTTCTGAAAAGCGTGTTATTTATGTTCATGCCTTTAGAAATACGATGATTCCCCTTGTAACTATGCTAGCAGGAATTTTACCTTCCTTGTTTGGTGGAGCGATGATTACAGAGGAAGTATTTGCAATAGATGGTATTGGAAGACTTGCTTATAAGGCATTACAGCAAGGAGATATTCCATTTGTTATGGGATACAATATGTTCTTAGCAATATTGACAGTTATCGGCACCTTGCTATCTGACTTGATGTATGCTGTAGTCGATCCGAGAGTTAAGCTAGGAAAGTAGGTGATAGCATGGAAAAAGAAATCTTAGAAGAAGAAAAAACATTAGAACAACATTCTGATGAAGAACAAGTTCAATATAAAGAGATGTCACCTATACGGCTGGTATTTAGAAGATTCTTTCGTTCAAAGCTATCTATCGTTGGACTAGTCATGCTTGTTTTTTTATTCCTATTTTCCTTTTTAGGACCTGTATTATTACATGCCTGTGGATATAAATGGGGAGAAATCACAACAGATGAAACGCCTAGTGTAGTTGAAGTTGTTGATTATATCAGTTTTCAAGGACCTAATGGAGAAACGATATGGACTTATCAAATTCAGGAACAAACGATTTATACAAACATAAAGGATGCTCCAAGTACATCACATTTTTTAGGAACAGATGAAAAGGGGATGGATGTATTTATTCGTTTGATGTATGGTGGAAGAATTTCCTTAACCTTGGGCTTTGTTGTTGTAATCTTAGAAACAATATTAGGTGTTATCTTAGGTGGTATTGCTGGTTATTTTGGAAAATGGGTAGATCAGATTATTATGCGTATTGTTGATATTTTCAACTGTATACCAACCTTACCCATTTTGTTGATTGCAAGTGAGGTTTTAAAATCCTGGCAAATTGATCCAAAGGTAAGAATCTATTATTTGATGGTTATTTTAACTGTTTTTGGTTGGAGTGGTACAGCTAGAATGGTTCGTGGACAGATTTTATCCTTACGTGAACAGGAATTTATGGTAGCTACTGAGGTTATGGGGTTACCAATTCATAGAAGAATATTTAAGCATTTAGTCCCTAATGTTATGCCACAGCTTATTGTGTCTATGACCTTAGGCTTGGGTAGTATTATTCTTTATGAATCTACCTTAAGCTATTTAAATTTAGGTATTCCTATTCCATACGCTGCTTGGGGAACAATGATTTCCTCTGCCAACAATCCAACAATATTAGCTAATTATCCATTCTTATGGATACCTGCAGGTATATTAATAGTTGTTGCAGTATTGGGCTTTAACTTTGTTGGTGATGGCTTAAGAGATGCAATGGATCCAAAGATGAAGAGGTAGTCAGATGAAGAATATATTAGAAATATTTAAAAGAAAAAAAGATGACAGAACTCTTTCATTTAAGGAAAGTAGGGCTATTATAAAAAGCAATTTTAAAATCACAAGAGAATTTGAAAAAAAGAAAAAGGCTCGAGTAACTGAAGACTTTTATTTAACGCAAATGAAAGATCCTTTAAATGCCTTAGAAATTGAAAATTTACACACCTATTTCTTTACAGATAATGGTGTAGTAAAATCTGTAAATGGGATTACTTTTGAGGTACCTAAGAATAAAATTGTAGGGTTGGTTGGAGAATCTGGCTGTGGAAAAAGTGTTACAAGCTTATCCATTATGCAGCTTGTTCAAGCACCACAAGGGCAAATTGTAGAAGGTGAAATTCGCTTTAATATTCATCAATCTGATGAAAAAGGAAGTGCCTTGGCTTATAACATTGCTAAGATGCCAACTCAGGATATGTACCGTATTCGTGGCAAGGATATTACCATGATTTTCCAAGAGCCAATGACCTCCTTAAATCCAGTATTTACGATAGGATATCAGCTAGATGAGGTTGTTCTTTTACATAATAAGGATATGAAAAAGGAGCAGGCGAAGGCACGTTCTATAGAAATGCTAAATCTAGTTGGTATTCCGATGCCAGAAGAGGTTTATAAAAGATATCCTCATCAGCTTTCAGGTGGGATGAGGCAAAGAGTTATGATTGCGATGGCACTTGCTGTTGATCCTAAGCTTATTATTGCAGATGAGCCAACCACAGCATTAGACGTTACTATTCAAGCTCAAATTCTAGAGCTTCTAAGAACAGTTCAAAAAAAGACGGAGTCTGCTATTATCTTAATAACGCATGATTTAGGTGTTATTGCTGAAATGGTAGATTATGTTGTAGTTATGTATGCAGGAAGGATTGTTGAAAAGGGTACTGTAGAAGAAATTTTTGCTCATCCACTTCATCCTTATACTAGAGGCTTACAACGCTCTAAACCGATGGTAAATTCTGATACTGATGCACCTCTTTATAGTATTCCTGGAAATGTACCTAATCCAATTAATATGCCTACACATTGCTTCTTTAAGGATCGTTGTGAAAAGTGTATAAAAAAATGTGAGGGAGACTTTCCTAAGGAAATTAAGGTAACTCCAACCCATAGTGTATATTGTCATTTATATAATAAGGAGGTACAAGACAATGAATGAAAATGAAATGATGTCATTAGATTTAGTTCGAGATTTTGTACTTCATAGTTCAAAGGAACATATCGAATTTAGTAGAACAGGTGTGGTTGAAAATTTTGAGGAATGTGAATACGTTAGATTTTTAGGAGAATATAGTTCACAGGATACTTCTCAAAAAATTAAAATTTTACCTAATATGCTTCTTCTTAATGATGCATCCACCTCTAAAATATCATATAAAGATGGAAAGCTTAGCTTTCAGCTTTCTAAAGGGAAATATAGGATAGAAGAAAAGGATTATATTTTAAAGGTTCGTAATTTAAAACAGTATTTTCCAATTGAAACAAATTTTTTTGGAAAGGCTACTAAATTTGTTCATGCCGTAGATGGTGTTTCCTTTAAGCTAGAACGAGGAAAAACAATTGGTGTTGTAGGAGAATCTGGCTGTGGGAAAACTACACTTGGAAGGACAATTCTAAAGCTATATAAGAAAACAGATGGAGATATCTATTTTGAGAATAAGGATTTAAGCTTAGTAAAGGGAAAAGAGCTTAGAAAGCTTCGTTGTGATTTACAATTGATCTTCCAGGACCCTTACTCTTCCTTATCTCCAAAAATGACAGTTGGTGAAATCATCTCTGAGGCTGTGCGTGCTCATCATATTGTTCCAAAGGAAGAGGTAAGAGAATACACATATCAGGTTATGGAAAAGTGTGGTCTTCAAAGACATTATTATGAGAGGTATCCTCATGAATTTTCTGGAGGGCAAAGACAAAGAATTTGTATTGCAAGAGCCTTAGCTGTAAAGCCTAAGCTTGTAATTTGTGATGAGCCTGTAAGTGCTCTAGACGTATCTATTCAATCACAAATTATCAACCTACTTAAGAAGCTACAAAAAGAAGAGAATTTAACCTATATCTTTATTTCTCATGATTTATCTGTCGTAAAATATATCTCTGATACAATTGCAGTGATGTATTTAGGCTCTTTAGTAGAGCTTGGAAGTAAAAAAGATATATTTAAAAATCCACTTCATCCTTATACACAAGCTTTATTTTCAGCTGTTCCTATTCCAGATCCATCGATTAAAATGAATCGAATCATCCTTGAAGGAGATTTACCTTCCCCCGCAAATCCACCGAAAGGGTGTAAGTTTCATACGAGATGTAATAAATGTATGGACATATGTAAATATGAGATACCTAAGCTTATAGAACTTGAAGAAAATCATTTTGTAGCATGTCATTTGTATCAGGAAGAGGCTTATGAAGAAACAAAAGAAAAAGATAATATATAAGGAAGATGATGGTAGGACACTTTATTCTATGAGTGGTCTATATGAAGCTGAAGGTAGACCTGTAGAGGAAAAAGATAGAATTGAAGTGAATCGAAAAGAAAAAAAAGCAATGCGTAGAGCGTTAGCACAAGTGATGCTTCCAAGGCTGATTTGTGTTCTAATTGGCTTTGCTCTATGCTTTCTCATCCTATATTTTTGGTTAAAATAATGGAGGTATAACATGAAAAAAATAATTGCAGTTGGCTTAGCCTTAATGATGATTTTATTTTTAGGATCATGTCATGAGGAGAAGTCAAAAAAAGAATATGAAATTGAATATGTGGATAACCTTACAGTTGAGGTTGGACAAAATATTGATCCAAGAGATTACTTCACATTAAAAGATGGCGAAACTGCTATTGAAAAGGAGGCGATTAATTTAGCTATCGTCTCTGGTAGCTTAAGTACAGTAGGAACAATTCAATATAAGATTAGCTATGATGGACAAGAGTTTGAACTAGTTTTAACGATTGTGGAAAAGAAAAATCCAGACCCATCAAAAGATCCGATTGATAAACCAGATGACCCAAAGGTAGACCCTTTACTAGTAGCATTAGAAAATTCTTTAAAAAAGAATTATGATAATGTGACACTTACTGTTGAACAAAACTTTTCTGGAGATATTAATGATTCAACTGGGCAAGAAATAAATGCTGATTTTTCCTTAGAGGAAGTAAAATATTTAAATCCAGATAAGTACCATATAGTTTATGAAGATTCAGAAGAAACATCCTTAGATTTTTTTGTAGTGGAAAATGATACTTATGTAAATCTATATACAAAGTCAGTTGATACTTGGAAGAATACACAATTATCCCAAGCACAATGGCAAGCATTAGATTATTCAAATGAATTAGTTTATGCAGATTATTATTCTAATTACATTTCACCTCAAAGCTTTTCTTTACAAGTATCTGAATTTAAGGTAGAAGATGGAAAGATTGTTTGTATTCCATCTCGTTTGGATTTAGTAGGCCAAAAAATATTTAATGTAAATGATGATAATGCTGTTTTCACATCACTTACAATTACTGTTGAAAATGATGTGTTAAAGCAAATCATTGCTACCTATGAATCAACAGATGAATATGGACCATTTACTTGTGAAATCAAATATACCTATTCTAATGTTGGTTCTACTCAAATTGATGTTCCAGATGTAGCTGCAGAGATTGTAGAGGCACCTGAGCATATTGATCCTGCATCCGCACAGCCTTTAACAGACTTACAAAAGCAAACATTAACTCAAGCCTTAAAAACAGAGTATACAAATTATGAATTTGAATATTTCTATAATGAGGATGATGGCTATTCTGTAATTTATGAGCATGATTTTGTGAATGAATATACCTATAGAATCCATCAAAGCGTCAGTGAATATGGTGGGCTTCAACATGATACCTATGATTATTATTTTGAAATTCAAGATGTTACAGCAAATAGAAAATATTATATTTATGAGGTTGATGAGAATAAACAATATGTAAGGACTTCGCTTGAAACACAGCAAGATATTATTAATTATATGCCACTTGCTGTATCTCCTTCTAAGCTTGGCTTAGATGTGGCTTCCTTCGGTATGGTAGGAAATCAATATGTATGTATGCCATCTGGATTAAGTAAGGAAGTATCTAATTTTACTAGTCTTTCAGGAGCTTCCTTGGTTAGCTTAGTAATCACCTTGGATAAAAACGAAAAAGTTCAAACGATAGAATTAATTACTAAAGTAGAGGCTGCAACTGGAACCTATTTTATTGAAGAATCCTATGAATATATGAATATAGATTCTATAAAAGTTGATATTCCAACTCCAAATACTTCTGTATTAAAGGATATGACAACCATCCAAACAGAAGCATTAGAAACTGCATTCAACAAAAATTATTCTAATGTTACTTTGTATGATGAATATATGGGATCAACCTTCTATTTTGCTGGTAGTCAAGTGATGACTTGGGTTTATGTGGATTATGAAATTGTTACAGATTATTACAAGATTGAAGATGGAAAATATTATGAGTTTAAAGATGGTAGCTATACTGAAATTCCTTTCCATAGTGATAATAAAGAAGAGGTAAGCTTTGATTATTATTTACCAGTACCAAGCTTTAAAAATGTAGATATATCTAAGGTATATTATAATGAATTTAGTGATAGTTATTATATTTCTATGAGTGACTTAAATATCAAGAGCTTTATGTTCTACTTTGATGTTGAGGAACAGCTTGGAATTACATTTACTGGTGTTGAATTCATTTTAGATGAAGAAGGTAGAATTCAAAAGATTAATCTAGAAGGCATAGATACAGAAAACAACTATTATGTTGGTTATGGTATAAAGTATTATGATTATGGTACGACAAAAGTAGAATAAGGAGTTAGAGGATGCCAAACATCCTCTTTTCTCTTTTATAAAAAGGCTCTACAAAATATACTAAAATAATGATATAATTGAATTGATAAATAAACCAAACTAGAAAAAAATTTAAACAATTTAGCATTTTTCCAATAAAAATAGCCTGCAAATTGTTTATTAAGTAGGGAGTAGTAATGGGAAACTTAAACCGAATAATTGAAAAGCTTCGAAAAAAGGATTATTCGGAATTCGATCTTTTCTATGAACAAACCAAGAAAACTATATATTTTACTATTAAAAATATCGTTTTAGATGAAGAGATAACCAAAGATTTAATGCAGGATACGTATGTGAAATTTTTGAATCATTTGGATTCCTATAAGAATGATAATTTAAATGCCTATTTAGCCTTGATGGCTAGAAACATTGCCATTAATGAATATAACAAAAGAAAAAGAGAAATGATTAGTGAAGAATTTATAGAAGGGCTTAAGGCTGAGCCGACATCTTTAAATCAAAATGTTTTTAGAATTCTTGAAATCCTATCTGCTGATGAACGGGAAATTGTAATCTATCATATAGTTGAGAACTTAAAATTTAAAGATATAGCTAGAATTGTTGGTAAATCCTTAGGTACAGTTCTTTGGATTTATAATAAGGCAATAAAAAAATTACAAGAAAGAAAGGATGAGTATTATGGGGAAAAGAAGTATTAAAAAAAATCTAATTCAAGAAGCAAACCAGATAGAAATTCCTGATGTAAAGTCAAGTATCCTATCTAAGCTACCTCAAGAAGAATACTATGCGGTTGAAAGAAAAACAAGCTTTAGCCTTTCAAAATTTAGATTTGCCATACCAGCGTTCTTGTTTTTAATTTTTGTTACCTGCTTTAGTATCTTAATTTCTAATGTGATTCCTAAGGGACAGTATGATGAGTATAAGGAGGTAAAGGATTTAGATAAGGTTCAGTCTGTATATGCTTATCAAGTCACTCTACTTTCTACACTTGTAAACAATACAAATGCTATAGATGCAAGTGATACTGCAATGGAGGATGCCTTATCGAATTCGATAGGTTTTGTTGATCTTGTATTAAACTTAAATCAGGTGAATACAAAATTGTATTACTCTTCTATGAAAGAGTATAAATACTATTTAAGTACAAATTTAAATGATGAGGAATTCTGTAAATTTTATTTCAATGAGCAATCTATTAAAAGCTCATCTGCATTAAAAACAGTTGTATTAAATGGAATTATTGAATATAAGGATTCTACTTTTTTAATTAATGGAGAATCAGTTCAAAATGATGAAGGATTTTATAAAACGAACTTTATGCTAGGCTATGAGAATGCTAAGGTATGCTTATCTAGTGATGAAAATGCTCATGATTCCTATGAATACCGTGTATATAACAATGATGTGATTTGTAAAACAGTAAGCTTAGAATTTAAAGATAATGAAATCTATATGAATGTAGATTTTCAAAATGAATACTTTAAATTTCAAATTCAAGGAAACAATAATCAATATCGTGGAAATTATCATACAGGAAACCAGAGTGGATCTTTGATGGTAGAAATTGAAAACGATAAGTATAATTTTAATGTTGATGAATCGCATTCTTCAGCAGAAAGATATGTTTTTCCATAAAATTTTAAAATTTTACCAATAAAATCGAGTGTTTATTTGTTATATAAATGTATAAGAGGAGAGACTTATACATATACCACAAAAAAAGGACTACTTTTGGCCCCCGCCTTTTGAAGTAGTCTCTTTTGTTTTATTAGTAAATTTAAAAAATAGATTAGTATTCATCTATTAGTTCTTTAAAATAAAATGGAATTTTCTTTTCTTCACTCAAATATTTCCATCGAATGCTTAACAATTCATTTGTTTTATGCTAAAATAAATTTACTTAGGAGGAATAAAAAAATGAAGGTTTGTAATTCAGAAGCAATGAAGTATATAAAGGAATTGGAAAGACAAAAAGATATTCTTTTATATACAGAAAATAATCGAAGTACTATATCATATAAGGAAGGTGAAGTTAAGCAAGCCTCAAAATATGATTATGAAGCTACTAGAAAAGGAATTGAGGAGATTAATGCAAAGATTCGCAAAATCAAGCATGTCCTTTCTATAGCAAATACGACTACAGTCGTTGATGGTTTTGATATGACCATTGGAGAAGCATTGGTCTATTTAGCTCAGTTGAATTTAGAATATGAACAGGTATCTCGTCTTGCTGCAAGAGATAAATTATCTCGTCGTATTACAGCAAATGGTGTATTAGAATATACTGAGTGTGTTTATGACCCAGAACAAGCAGAAGCAAAACAAGAAGAAATTTATGCAACAATTGCAAAGCTTCAAGTCGCAATTGATCGTGCAAATTTAACGCATTTTATTGAAATTTAATCTCTTTTCCCTGCGTATGACTCCTCTTTTAGAACATCTTAAGGAAGAATGGCGGATGAATAAGGTTTATGGTTTAAGACTTATTTGTTTTGGGTTATCTATTTTGTGTAAAGGTTTATGGTTATTAAGTGAAAAAATCATTTATTATTACTCATACGTGAAAACTTGTGGAGGACTAGTCCTCCTAGTATAGTGAAGTATAGGGTTATATCTATACACTGATTAAAAGAAAGAAGGAAGATTTATGTTATTTGATGATATTGCAAAAGCTAACATACAAGCATTAAAGGATCATGATAAGCAAGCAAGAAGTATCTTATCTGTTTTATATGGAAAATTTAAACTAGAAAGTATAGAACAAGGCTTAGGGGCTAAAGAGTTACCCGATGGAGATTGCTTAAGGATTATTCAAAAAACCATTAAGGAATTAGATGAAGAAAAGTCAGGATATGAAAAAGCTAATCGTCCTTTAAAGGTAGATGAAATTGAACAACAGAAAAATGTTTTATCTAAGTTCTTACCTAAAATGATGACAGAAGTAGAAATTCGTGCAGAAATTGAAAAGCTAGAGGATAAGAAAATACCTAATGTCATGAAGCATTTTAAAACAAATTTTAATGGCTTATGTGATATGGGCTTAGTCAGCAGAATTGCAAAAGAATATAATTAAGTAAAGGGGTTGTTAAGAAACTAAGATGTTTCCTTAACAACCCCTTCTTTTATCTTAAGCCTATTTTATGATAAACCTTAGAAAGCTTTTTTCTTGCAAGATAAGATGCTTTATCTGCACCATTTTTTAGTATTTCTTCAATAATATTGCCATCTTGAATTTCTTTAACCTTATTTTGTAATGCTTCAAGTTCATTACATAAAACATCTGCAACATCCTTTTTAAACAATCCATAACCACAACCTTTATATTTATTAACCAATGAATCAATTGTTTGATTCGTAAGTGCAGAAAGAATCGTTAAAAGGTTGGATATGCCAGGCTTATTTTCCATGTCATAACGAATTTCATTTTCACTATCTGTTACAGCTGACATAATTTTTTTACGAGTAATATTTAAATCTTCTAATAAATAGATGGTTCCTTTTTCGGATTCAGACTTAGACATTTTTTTATCTGGATTAGATAAAGAATTGATTTTAGCTCCTGTTTTAGCCAGTACTGGTTCTGGAACGATAAAGGTTTCAGAGTAATGATTATTAAAGCGTATTGCTAAGTCTCTTGTAAGCTCAACGTGTTGTTTTTGGTCAATGCCTACGGGAATATAATCTGCATCGTAAAGAAGAATATCTGCAGCCATTAGAGTTGGATAGATAAATAATCCTGTTGGAATAGAACCATTATCAGATATCTTTAGAGTTTTATCCTTATATTGTGTCATTCTAGATAATTCTCCCATATAAGAATTACAAGCCATAATATAGCCAAGCTCTGCATGCTCATGGACATCACTTTGCTTAAATAATATAACTTTATTAGGATCTAATCCACATGCCAAATAAACTGAGATTAAATCTCTTGTGTTTTTTCTTAGTTCCTTAGGATCAATTGGTAAAGTTAAAGCATGTAGGTCGGCAATAAATACAATCATTTCATATTCATCTTGATAGGTTATAAATTGCTTGATTGCTCCTATATAGTTTCCTAAGGTTAATTGTCCTGTTGGTTTAATACCACTTAACATTCTTTTCATAATATCATTCCTTTCAAAAAAATAAAAGCGTCCTATATGAAAAATCATAAGGACGCAAAAACATTTGCGCGGTGCCACCTTACTTCTAATGAATATTCATTAGCTCTTTTATAAAAAACTAAACCAATTCCTAAAAAGAAGTATATTGATGCTCTCACTATCCATCATTCGCTTATAAAAGGGACTTCTTCAAGTACTATTTTTATTATAATTTTTTTAACCGTAAAATGCAATATAATTTTGCATTTTCATTTCTTTATTTGAATTATAGTTGCTTTTGGTATATAATACGCATTAGGTGATTTATGTGAAAAATATAAAATTAGCATTGCCATCCTTAAAGGATGCAAGAATGCGTAAAAATAAAACAATTCAAACTGTAAGATATACTTTAGAGGAAAAGTATAAAAATCTAGGTGTCAATAAAACGTATGCTATCTTTACCTATGGCTGTCAAGGCAATGAAGCAGATAGCGAGGTTATGGCAGGAATTTTAGAACAAATTGGGTATACAAAATCAAAGGATCCTATGAGTGCAGATTTAGTCATTTTAAATACCTGTGCTATCCGTGAAAATGCTGAACAACGTATTTGGGGAGTGTTAGGACAGCTTAAGGGTAAGAAACGGGAAAATCCAGATATGTTAGTTGGAATTGCAGGTTGTATGCCTCAAGAAGAAAATGCTACAAATAAAATATTAGAATCCTATAGCTTTATTGATTTAGTTATAGGAACACATAATAAAAATCATTTGCCAAAACTTTTATATGAGGCTTATATGAGTAAGGCAAAGGTGGTTGAAGTTATCTCTAGTGAAGGAGAAATTTTGGAGGATGCTCCTAAGATAAGAGAATCTCATCATAAGGCGTGGGTAAACATTATGTATGGCTGTGATGAATTTTGTACCTATTGTATTGTACCCTATACTCGAGGTAGAGAAAGAAGCAGAGCAAAAGAAGACATCATAAAGGAAGTTTTAGAGCTTGTTTCTTTAGGCTATGTTGAAATTACCTTATTGGGCCAAAATGTTAATGCCTATGGAAAGGATTTAGAAGGAGATTATACCTTTGGAGATTTGTTATATGATTTAGATAAAACAGGAATTAAGCGTATTCGATATACTACCTCTCATCCCAAAGATTTAGATGAAAAGACGATGCAGGCTATGAAAGATTGTAAAAGCGTTATGCCACAATTACATTTGCCAGTCCAATCAGGTGATGATGAAATATTAAGAAGAATGAATCGTAAATATACCTATGATGAATATATGAAGAAAGTAAACAGGCTAAAAGAACTTGTTCCTGATATTGCTTTAACAACAGATATTATTGTAGGCTTTCCTAATGAAACAAAAGAACAATTTGAAAATACAATAAAGCTTGTTTTAAATGCGAAGTTTGAAGGAGCGTTTACTTTTATCTACTCTAAACGTGAGGGCACTCCAGCTGCAAGTATGCCAGATGAGGTTACAGATGCTTTAAAGCATAGAAGACTTGAGGAATTAAATAGGTATATAAATCAAGGCTATTTAGAGGGGCATAAGCGTTTCTTAAATCAAGTAGTAGAGGTGTTAGTGGATGGACCATCTAAAAATGGAGATGGTATGATGTGTGGATATACACCACATTTAAAGCTTACACATTTTAAATGTGATGATTTATCATTAATAGGTAAGCTTGTAAAAGTAAAAATTACAGAAGCTAAAACTTGGTTTATGATAGGTGAGCTTTGTGAATGATCTAAAGCAAGCAATTATTTCACTACCACTTGTCCAAAGAATAAAAGAATTAGAACGAGTTCTTGATTCTGATAAAGAATTAAATACTGCAATTCAACGATTAAAATCTATACAAAAGCAGATGGCTTCTGCTAAAGAATTTCAGCAATCAAAGCAATATGCCCTTTATAAGAAGGACTATGATGAGCTAAATGAATGGATATTAGATTTTCCTTTTGTTGAAGAATATGTAGAATTATTAGAAGAAGCAAATGATTTACTTCAAACTATAGCAAAAAGAATTGAAAGCAAGATAAATGAAAAGCTAAGGGATTAAAGATATAATCCCTTATTCTTTTTGGCTTATAAAAAAGTATCATCTTATAAAAAGTGTGCGTTAAAGCGTTTACATTTTGTTTTAAGTTTTTGAAAATTATTTCATTTTTATGTAAAAGTAGTTATAATATAAAGCACGAGGTGTTATTATGAAAAAAATTAAAAGAATTATTTTATGCTTTTTCTTGGTTTTCTCTTTTACTTTCGTAGGGCTTTATTTAAGCTCTTGTACGGAACAATCAAAAGAGGAAAATGTGGTTTATACATTAGAAGATGTCATATTTGAAGATAAGGTCTTTGATTATGATGGAGAAAAGCATTCTATTGTAGTAGATCATCTTCCTGAAGGAGCAAGGGTTGATTATACGAATAATTACCAAACTGAACCAGGAGTATATACTGTTGTAGCTAATGTGGTTACAGAAAATAAGAAAAGAAGAATTCTTAATGCTAAGATGACAATCAATCATTTAGCATCTACACTATCTGCAGATGCTTCACAGGTTGCATTGGCAAATACGTTAGAGGATAGATTTTCTTATCAGCTGAACAATAAAGAACAGGAGCTTCATATTGAAGTAAAATCTAATGGAAAAGTCATTGATACTTCATATATATATGAAAAGCCTGGTACATATGAACTAGAGGTTTACGCAAAGAAAAGTAAACACTATCTTGAAAGCAATCATATTAAAATTCAACTAGAGGTAAAGGAAAGCATCTTAGGAATTTCCTTTGAAAATGAAAGCTTTGTTGCTGATGGTAGCGAAAAGCAATTGCTTTTAAAAGGCGAACTTCCAGCAGGGTATAGTGTAGAATATAAGAACAATACGGGAACTACTAAAGGCAAGTATTATGCGCTAGCAACGATAAAAAATGCTTCAGGGGAAGTTATAGAGCAACATCGTGCGATTTTATCGATTGATAATTTAGATGATGCTTTATTTGAAGCATATTTAGATGATTTCTTTGTAAGCTATTTAGAAGGAGATGCTATCTCTATTAATATTTTTTGTGAGCATCCGGAAAACTTTAGTTTGCTTCGTGTAGAAAATCCAAAATTTTATACATATTCTTCTGCATTTACGCTAGAAGATCAGAAAGAAGAATTAGAATATTACTCTCTACTTTTAGAAGAGTTAGAGGCATTTGACAAAGAAAAATTAAGTAATCGTCAAATGATAGCATATCAGCAAATTTTTGCTTTTCTTTTAGATTGTAAGGCTTCTGCCTTAATTACAGATATTGATTATAAGAAATTGCATTATGTGGATCAATTTGGTGGATATGTAGCTGATTTTGGAACGTATATTGAGGCCTATAGTTTAAGAGACGAATTAAATGTAAAAGAAATGATTAGTCTCATCAATTCTACAAAGGAAGCATTTTCTTCTTACGTTCAATATGTAGAGGATCGTGCTACAAGAGGGTATGCATTATCAGACTTTACAATCCGTTCTATGCAAGATTATTTAAAGGATGTTTTAGACTCCCAAAAAAATGGTGGACAGTATTATTTAGTCGAAATACTCACCTCTAAGATTCAAGGCTTAGATTTTTTGACAGATTTACAAAAAACAGAATACTGTAATCAGGTTACTTCTGGCTTTAAAGATAATTTTATGGTGGGTGTTCAAGCTTTATTTGATGGTTTAGAGGCACAAATAGGAAAATTAGAAGCGGACAAGACAGGGTATTTAGCAGCTTATGAAGATGGTGCGGATATTTTTGTTAAGGATTTAAAGGATTTATTAGGATTAGAAAACTTTGATATTACAAAATATATAAAAGAGGTAAATGATGCCTTAATTAATACCTCATTAGAGCTTGCTAATGTTCAAGTAGAATTATATAGTAAATATAATATTAAGTCCTATACGCAGTTTGAAAAGATGTTAAGTAATGCAGTGATTTTTAAAGGAACACCACAGGAGATGCTTACATATTTAAAAGAATTTTCAAAGACGATTGTACCAGATTTGTTAACCACTCCAAATATTTCGATTAAGGAAATGGATGAAGCTTCTGCCAAGGTTTCTAATGCAGTTGCCTATTATATGAAGTCTGCTTTAGACAATGTAGATCAAGAGGTTATCACCTTGAACCCAGTGAAATTAGGAGATACAAATGATGTCTTAGGCACGATGTCCCATGAAGGCTATCCAGGTCATTTATATGCATATGTTTATTCTAAACAATTAGATATTCATAATATTAGCAAAATTATGACGAATACAGCTCATGCTGAAGGATGGGCAACCTATGTTGAGTTGAAGCTATATGAATATGCATTAGAAAATAGTCAAGATGAGAAATTTATTGATGTGATGAAGTATTTAATTGCAGATCATCAAACGAAATTTCTATTTGAAACTAGAGTTGATGTTGGTATTCACTATGAGCATTGGAGTGTAAATAAGGTTGCAAGCTATATGGACCAATTGGGATATAATTCCTCTATGGCTCAAGAAATTTATGATTTATTGATTGAAACTCCAGTTTCCTATGCTGCTTATGGATATGGAAAGTATTTCTTTATGAAGCTTCATGATGATGCTAAGAGTATTTTAAAATCCGCTTATAATGAAATTGAATTTAACGAAATGATTTTATCTAAAGGCTGGATTAATTTAGGAGAATTACAAAAATTATACGATGAGTATATAAAAGATAAGTGTCATAAATTTGGCATAGAGTCCTAATGTATCATTACTTTAGCCTCTCAAACAGACAAGATTCTTTAGAAAGTCTGTTTGAGGGGCTTTTTTAAAAACTTTTACTTTTGTTATACATTAAAATATGGTATAAATATTAATAAATGAAAGGTGGTTAATAAAATGTTTAGGAAAATTCAAATCCATTTTCAAACCTTTTGGAAGAAATATATCATTTTATTTCTTTTTAACGTTGCATTTATTCTTGTGGTGTTAAGCATAAGAGGTTTTTCTGTTTTAGTTCATTATTGTGATGCATTTTTTGCAGCAACAGGAATAAATTTTGGTATAGGTTTACTTTCTTTATTATCTTACTTTGGGGCAATGAATGGAATTTCTTATATTGGGCATTATCTTTCTTGCCGTGTGGCAAGTATGTTTAAACGAGATGCTCCACTTCCTAGTAAGTATCAGGATTATTTAGCAGTAAAAGAAGAAAAGAAAAAAGGCAAGTTATTCCATTTTATTCCTTATTTTGGTTATGGAGTGTTACTTCTTATTATAACAATAATTTTATTTTGTTTGCTTTAATTAAAAATATTTTTTCAAAAAAATCAAAAAAACCGAATAATATTTTTTTAAAAAACCTTTTTTTGAAACTTAAAGCGTTTTCATACATGCAAATGTATAAAAGTGCTTGAAAAATAAATACTTTAGAATATAATATTTGAAAAGGGTATTTTATTTTCTATCTTGCATAACTAGAAAAAAGATGAACTTTTTTAAAATATAAGTTAAGCTTATATATAATTTGAGGAGGATTAATTATGAAAGGAAAATTTAAAAAATTTGGCATCGCTGCCTTAGCATTATTAGGCGTTGTTTCTCTTGCATCTTGTGGCAAAAAAGCACCTAATTTTGTTGATTTTGAAGTTCCTACAGATGCATCTGAATTTAAAAAATATGCATTGTTGGAATTAAACGACAGTAAAGATGCTTGTCGACCTGACACGCTTGATGCAGCAACACAATCTGCATTATCGGAGGTATATCAGAAATATGGTAAGAAAATTTCTGATGCGGCAAATGATGATTATGCAAAAATCTATTCACTAACAAAGGAAGCAAAAACAGAAATGTATAATACAATTCCTTATGCTAATGGATTGATTTCCTATGCTAAAGAGTCTAACGCTGTTAAAACAGATATTTTAGGAGCTTTAGAAAAGTATGCTGTGGAAAATGGTATTACAGGACTTACGCTTTATGAAAATGGTAATTATTCTATGTATAATGAGCGTATCACTCTAGGTACAGAAAATTATATTTCTGGATATGGATTTGGTACTTTAGCAGAAGGAGATATTACAGCTGATTTAGCATCTGAAGAAAATTCTGCATGGAAAAGATATTATCATACATTAGAACAAGAAGATCCAGGTACTGCAAATTATTTGAATTCAGATAACTCACTTGTTTCTGATTATTATGGTTATATCGGTGCTTCTTTCTTTACAACATTTATGAATGAAACAAAGGATGGATATGATTGGGTACCAGAATTAGCAAATGAATTACCAACTGCAGTTAACCCAGATGAAAGTGGTATGGCTACTAAATGGAAATTCCCTGTTAAGGTTGGTACCGAATTAAAATATAATACGTTATCTACTGATCCAAGTAGAAGTGCTTTCAATAATCGTGAAGTTAAGCTTGAGGATTATGAAACAGCATTTAAATTGTTATTAACTAAGAAAAATGGCTATTTTAGAGGTTCTGAACTTGCAGCTCAAAAGGCTGGTTCTGGTCAATTAGTTGGTGCAAAAGCATACTATGATGCTTCAGAAAATGGCTATAATGCTACTGAATGGGAAAAAGTAGGTATTAAAACTTATGTTGAGGATGGTCAAAGCTGGTTTGAATATGAATTCACTACTGCATACGCCCCATTCTATGCAATGTATTATATAAATTCTTCACTTTATATGCCAGTTCCACAAGAATTTTTGGATTTAGTAACTCCTGAATTCTATTTAGGATATAATAATTCTGGAACATTATCTCCAGTTGATAATTCCCTATCTTTAGGTGCGTATACCTTAGAAAGATGGGATGCAGATCAACAGGTAGTTTATAAGAAAAATCCAAATTACGTATATGCAAATGAAAAGTATAAGGTTCCTGGTATTCATTTAAGAATATTCCCAGCAAGTGCTAGTGATAGAAATGCAGCATTTAGAGAATTCTTAGCAGGTCATATTGATGGTTGTGGAATTCCTATGGATTATTTAGATGAATATAAGAGTGATCCACGTACTAGAACAACTTTAGGTGATTCTAACTTTAAGTTGAACATTAATGCATGCTCTCAAGAAACTTGGGTGGAATTATTTGGAGTAAATGGATTAGTTACGCAAACTCCAGAAAGCAAATATTGGCAGTGTGAACCAGCATTATCAAACCCTTATTTTGTTAAAGCTTTAAGTTTATCTTTAAATAGAAAAGAATATGCTGAAAATCGTGGTGTAGTTGCAAGCTGTAGCTATTTATCAAGTAACTATATGTCAGATCCAGAAAATGGTCTTTCATATAGCGTAACTGATGCACATAAGGATGCTATTTTAAGCTTAACTGAAGGAACAGATGGCTTTGGATATAATTTACAACAAGCTAGAGAATATTTCAAATTAGCTTTAACTCAACTAGAATTAGATGGCAAGTATACTCCTGGTACAAAAGAAAATCCAACTGTAATTTCATTAGAAATCGCATGGATGAGACCATCTCAAGAAGAATCTAGTCATAATGATGTTGCTAAATATTTTATGGATGCATTCAATGATGATTCCGTATCTGATGGTAAATATAGATTAGAAATTACTTTCTGGGCATCTGCAACATCTAATCTAGATGTATATTATGAGAAGTTAATGCCTGGTCAATATGATTTAGGATTTGGTTCAATTAGTGGTAATTCTTTAAATCCACTTGATTTTGTCAGTGTACTTTCTTCTGATCAATCTATTTCAGGAAACTTTACTTTGAACTGGGGCCAAAATACAAATGATCCTGATTCAAATATCTTAGTTTATGATGGTGTTCGTTGGTCTTATGATGCATTATGGACAGCAGGTATGAGTACAGCGCTTGTTATAGATGGTGCTTTATCTCCTATCGTTTCCCCTAAGATAGTTACTCATACTAAAAATGCAGATGGCTCTTATTCAGTTTCAATTGAAGTAGCAGTTTTATCTGGCGATGGATATAGTGCTGAACTTACAGATGTTGTTCTATTCTGGGCAGATTATGAAACTGCTGCAGATTATTTCGAAGAATCAATTTTAGATCTTTGTACAAAAACAACAGATGGTAATAAGACGATTTATACATTTATTATTCCAGCTGCTAAGGTAGAGGAATATAAAGGAAATATTGGATATGATATCTATTATAATTCTCTTATCAATGGAGTTGAAGAAAAGGATAATATATCTACTGTAACTAGTAAATTTGAATAATAAATAGATTTGCATTTTGACACTGATAAACCCAATTAGTAGGATCTAAAGCGACCTAATTGGGTTTATTGTGTTATTTAATTATTATTTTAAGGGGTGATTTAAAATGGTTAAATATGTTATAAAAAGAATATTACTTGCTTTGGTAACAGCTTTTATTATCTTATCTTTAACCTTTATTTTGATAAAATTATTACCACCAGTTAAAACAATTGGTCAAGATAGTGTTTTATTCTCTTTTTATGAAAGAGAAGTACGTTTGGGCTATGTAGCTACTTACTCCACAGCTCAAGCAAATTTGGGTGACCCATTGTGGACATATTCTCCTGATGGTAAAACAACAACATATTATTATTCCGTTCCTGTTATGCAACAATATTTTAATTGGTTAAAAAATATTGTTACAAAATGGGATTGGGGATATTCACAAAAAATTAGACAGAATGTTTCTGCAACTGTATTAATTGCAGAAGGACTCGCAACCTCCATTAAAATTAACATTGTTTCTGTTATAATCTCTGTTCCTATTGGTATTGCGTTAGGTATTTGGGCAGCATTAAAGAAGAATACAGCAACGGATCATATCATATCTACTTTAGTTATGATTTTCATTTCTGTTCCAAGCTTTATTTTGATTACACTGCTTATGCTATTATTCTGTTATTCTAACAAAGTCTTGCCATCGCAATTTCCACTTCCAACTGATCCACCATCAAAACAGGCACTAGGTTATATTTTGCCTGTTGTATGCTTATCTTTTGGTTCTATTTGTGGATACTGCCGTTTTACAAGAGCTGAATTATGTGAAGTTATGTCTAGTGAATATCTTTTATTAGCTAGAACAAAGGGTTTAACAAGGAAACAGGCTATTTTAAGGCATGCCCTTCGTAATGCTATGGTTCCAATTTTCCCATCCATTTTAGCTGAATTTATTGGATTGTTGGGTGGTTCTATGATTCTAGAACAGCTATATGGCATTCCAGGCATAGGAAAATTATTTATTTCAGCATTAAACGCAAAAGATTATAATGTTTTGTTTGTTGATATGGCAATATTCACGACATTGGGATTACTTGCAGGTATTATTTTAGACCTTTCCTATGGATTCATTGATCCAAGAATAAGAATGGGGGCGAAGAAATAATGGCAGATTTTAATCAAAATACCGAATTTGATTTGAGTGGTTATCAAATCACTAAGGATGATTTTAAATTCGTGCAAGAAAATAAAGCGATTAAGGATGAAAAATTTTTGTCTAAACCAACCACTTTCTTTAAAGATTGTTTAAGAAGATTTAGAAAAAATAAATCATCTGTAGTTGGAGCTATAGTGTTAGGAATCTTAATTCTTTTGGCTATTTTTCTTCCTATATTTTCTTCTTCAAATATTGATACTCCAAGTCCATCTGAAACACTTTTATCTCCTAAATTATTCGATTCAGGTACTGGTTTTTGGGATGGCTGTGAGAACAGGACCCATGTTGTTTATGATTTAGATAATGAGATTCCTGCAAATTATCAGCCCTATGCAGTATTTAATGTAAAAAGAGATGAAAATCCAAGCTATATTGATTCTGCTAATAAGTTTGCTAAGGGTGGTTATTTAAAATTTGTTAATGAGAATACAAATAAGGATACATCTGACCTTTCTGCAACGAAGAAACTGCTTTCTCAAGAAACTACATTTACAGCAGATGGTAATATGAAGGCAACAATTAAATTTGGAAATGTTGATAATCTTTCCAATGATGAACTAGGTGAATATAGAATTTATATTTCTTATAAAAAAGGATTAACATATTCACTAGATTTAGTAGACTATTCAAAAAATCATGATGGTATTACTGTTGATATTAGTAAAGCATTAAAGGATGCTGGTTTTGATACCTTAAATAATGCTCGTTTTGGTTTTGAACTAAAGGCTGGAAATCAAAAGCAAAGCTACATTTTAATTGAAAGCTGCATATTGAGTTGTGATGATACTGTTTCTGAAAATATTCGAAGCGATTTCGAAGAAATTTCAATCAAAGATGCAACGCAAAGTGTTTTATATAGCCGTGATGAAACAACATTACAATTTCCTAAGGGCTATTGGTCTTGTACAGGACAAAAGAATATTTATCATGCTGCTATATATTATTGTTCTTTTAAACTAGATACTTATGCACAAGCATATGCAGATGTAACTAAAACTGTTGCAATTTCCGAATTGTATCGTTGGGCTTCTTTAGGCTATTGTACTTATAATGAGAGTGTCGGACCTTCTTCATTTAAGAAATTAAGTGATAAGTGTCCGATTAATGAAGTATATAGTCAAGAAACGAATCGTATTGGTAAAGTAATTAGTATTGAAGCGAATGTTACTAGGTATAAGGAATTAGGCTATGATAGTATGCCAAAGTTCTTATTTGGTACAGATGAACAAGGCCATGATATAGTGAAAAAAGCATTTGCAGGGCTTAGAACCTCATTGATTTTAGGAGTATGTACCGCAGCATTCTGTTTATTCTTTGGTTTATGCTGGGGTGCTATTTCAGGATATTTTGGTGGAAATGTAGATTTAGCTATGGAACGTTTCTGCGATATACTTGGTGGTATACCAACGATTATAGTCCTTACCCTTGCTATTATGCATTTAGGAAATAATTTTGGTACATTTGTTATTGCGCTTTGCTTGACAGGATGGATGGGCACTGCTGCTCGTACAAGAACACAGTTCTATCGTTTTAAAGGTAGAGAATACGTCTTGGCTTCTAGAACCTTAGGTGCCTCTGACTTTAGATTAATATTTAGACACATATTACCAAATTCCTTGGGTACAATTGTTACAGGCTCAGTTTTAATGATTCCAAGTGTTATTTATTCAGAAGCAACTTTGGCATATTTAAATTTGGGTTTGCAAGGAATGCATTCCTTTGGTGTAATGCTTTCTGACAATCAGAAATTTATTGAAACGCATCCTGCACTCATTGTATTCCCATCTGTAATTATGGCGTTGATGATGATATCCTTTAACTTGTTTGGTAATGGATTGCGTGATGCCTTGAACCCATCATTGAAAGGTAGTGATTAATTATGGATGAAAAAAAATTGGAAGTTAAAAATTTAGTAATATCTTTCAAAACGGATAATGGATTAGTTCAAGCAGTTCGTGATATCTCTTTTGATTTATATAAAGGAGAAACCTTATGTATTGTTGGTGAGTCTGGTTCTGGTAAGTCTGTAACATCAAAGGCAATTATGGGTATTTTAGCAAACAATGCTATTGTGGAAAACGGAAGTATTATTTATGAGGGTGAAAATCTTTTAAATGTTTCTGAAGATGAATTCCACAAAATTAGGGGTCATAAAATTGGTATGATTTTCCAAGACCCATTATCCAGTCTAAATCCAATTATGCGTATCGGTAAGCAAATTACAGAAGCAACATTGATTAATGCTGATAAAATAAAAAGAAAGTATAATGACTTAATTTCAAAGGAATCAATGGCTTATAAAAATGCGATTGCCAAAACGCAAATTAGTATTACTAAGGCTAAAAATAATTTCTTATTATTTAAAGCAAAACAACAAAAAGAAATTAAAAATGCAAGTAGTAAAGAAGAAAAGCAAAAGCTTCTTGATGAAATCAAAAAACAACAGCTTTCCTTGAATCAGGTTATTTCTTTAGAAAAAGCAAAGCTAAAAGAGGTTTTGCCTGGCTTGAAACAACAGCTTTCAGAAAGAAAACAAACTGCAAAGGCTGAAATTCAACAATATAAAGCAGAATTAAAGTCTGCTTATAATCAAAAGCTTGATGCAATTAACAATAAATATAAGATTGACGAAAAGAAAGAAGCTTATTTTAGTCAATTAGCAAGCTTAGATAAAGCTTCTCCTAATTACAAAGAGGAGTCAATGAAATTA
Organism: Anaeroplasma bactoclasticum; assembly: GCA_023663825.1. Taxonomy (GTDB): domain Bacteria; phylum Bacillota_I; class Bacilli_A; order Acholeplasmatales; family Anaeroplasmataceae; genus Pelethenecus; species Pelethenecus bactoclasticus_A. The sequence goes on along the minus strand of JAMPGQ010000004.1, from coordinate 20,906 downwards.
AAGCAAAGCTTTGATGAAGTAGAATCTGAGTATAAAGCTTTGCTTTCCAAAGCTAAATCTGAATATGTGGATAATCTAAAGATTACGAAAGCAGAAGCAAAGAGTAGAGCTTTAGAAATTATGAGAGAGGTTGGAATTCCTTTCCCTGAAAAAAGATTTAGACAATATCCTTTTGAATTTTCAGGTGGAATGAGACAAAGAATTGTTATTGCGATTGCCTTAACTGCTAATCCAGATGTTTTAATTTGTGATGAACCAACCACGGCTTTAGATGTTACTATTCAAGCACAAATTTTGGAGCTAATTAATAAGCTAAAAAGAGATCGTGATTTATCTTGTATTTTTATCACTCATGACTTGGGTGTTGTTGCAAATATGGCTGATCGTGTTGCAGTTATGTATGCCGGAAAGATAGTTGAATATGGAACCTCAGAGGAAATTTTCTTTGAGCCAAAGCATCCATATACATGGGCACTGCTCTCCTCTATTCCAGATGTTGATAGCAAGGAACGTCTAGAGGCAATACCTGGAACTCCTCCAGATATGATTTATCCTCCAAAAGGTGATGCTTTTGCATTACGTAGTAAATATGCAATGGAAATTGATTTTAAATATCAACCACCATTCTATAAGGTAAGTGATACGCATTATGCTGCAACATGGCTTTTACACCCCGATGCTCCAGCAGTAGAAATGCCTAAAATTGTATCTGAAAGAATTAAAAATGCTTTAGAGAATTCTAAAAAGGATATGAAAGCACCTACTCCTACGGCTGCTTTAAACTCTGAGGTACAACCTAAGGCTACTTTAGCTTCTAAGAAGCGAAAGACTTCATCAAAGAAAAAGGTAAAGGAGGATACTTCAAATGAGTAATAGACGTAAATCTGGCGATTTTAATCTTGATGAAGAATTGAGAAGTAAAATTGCTGCCAACGAAGAAGGTCAACCTTTAGCTGATGATCATGAGGATGAAGAAATATATGCTGATGAATTTGATGATGAAGAAAATTACGATCATCAAGATGAAATGGAAAAGAAGTATGGAATTCATCCTCATCTTAAAAGAAGATCAGATTTGATTCATAGTGATATCTTACTATCAGTAAGAAATTTAAAGCAATTTTTCTTTTTTGGAAGTGGTCCAAGTAGGACTAAATTAAAGGCAGTAAGTAATATCTCTTTTGATGTTTATACAGGTGAGTGCTTTGGTATAGTAGGTGAGTCTGGTTGTGGAAAAACAACAACAGGACGTTCTATTATTAAGCTTTATGACATAACCTCTGGATCTGTTTATTATAAGGGATATCGTATATCTGCTGGTAATCGTTGGAATCGTAAGGAGATTAAATATACTAAAATTCGTTTAAATCAAAAGCTAAAAGATTTAAATAATGCTCAAAACAGTGAATTGGCTGCTTTAGATAAGCTTGCCGCTGATTATGAAACAAAAGCAAAAGGTATTGCTGAAAAATATTTAAGTCTAATTAGTGAGGAAAAAACGAAAGCTAGTGAGATTATAGCTGTTCAAAGAGATAAGATCAAACAGATTAAATTTGACAACAAGCACTGTCCGAAAAAACTTGTAAATGAAATTCAAATGATTTTCCAAGATCCAGTAGATTCTTTAGACCCTCGTATGACAGTTGAGGATATTATTCAAGAAGGCTTGAAAATTCAGCATTTTACAGGAAAGAAAAAAGCAGAAGCAAAGTCTTTATATAAAGAAGCTCTTGCTAAAATTACAGAGACTTATAAGGAGAAAAAAGCAGCCCTTGCTGCTAAACAAGAAAGTTCTAAGCTTTCTATGGATTCTGCTGCTAAAGAACTTGAACAAATAAATGAAGAATTTCATGAAGCAAAGAACAAGCTTTCTTTAGAATTAAAAGAAGAGTATAAAAAAATTAAAGGAATGGGTCATGAAAAGGTAGTAGAAATGCTAGAAAAGGTAGGCCTTGTTGCTGACCATGCCTCTCGTTATCCTCATGAATTTTCAGGTGGACAACGCCAAAGAATAGGTATAGCAAGAGCCCTAATTATGAATCCAAAATTATTGATTTGTGATGAGCCTATCAGTGCCTTAGACGTTTCTATTCGTGCTCAAGTTATTAATCTTTTAAATGACTTGAAGGAAGAATTTGGATTGACTATGATTTTTATTGCTCATGACTTGAGTGTTGTAAAATATTTTTGTGATCGTATTGCAGTTATGTATTATGGTAAGATTGTAGAAATGGCATCTAGTGATGAACTATTTAAAAATCCACTTCATCCTTATACTCGATCCTTATTATCTGCAATTCCTAAACCAAATCCTTTAACGGAAAAAGCACGTCAAAGAATTCCATATAATCCTCAAGAGGTTCATGACTATTCGGTTGATAAGCCTTCCTTAATGGAAATCAAGGAAAATCATTTCATTTATTGTAATGAACCAGAATTTGAGGAATACAAAAAGATTTTAAAATAACATAAAAAGGGAATCCACTTAAAATGAATTCCCTTTTTTCTTTTTCTTACTTTAATTCAGCGAAATATTTAATTGTTCTTACCATTTGACTCGTATATGAATTTTCGTTGTCATACCAAGAAACAACTTGAACCTGATATAAGTCATCACCAAGCTTAGCAACCATTGTTTGAGTAGCATCGAATAATGAACCAAATTTCATTCCGATAACGTCAGATGAAACAATTGGATCTTCATTGTATCCAAAGGATTCACAAGCAGCAGCTTTCATTGCTGCGTTGATTCCCTCAACTGTAACATCCTTACCTTTAACAACTGCAGTTAAGATTGTAGTAGAACCAGTCGTTACTGGAACACGTTGTGCAGAACCAATTAACTTACCATTTAATTCAGGAATAACCAATCCGATTGCCTTTGCAGCACCAGTAGAGTTTGGAACGATATTTGCAGCACCAGCACGAGCTCTTCTTAAATCACCCTTTCTATGTGGTCCATCAAGAATCATTTGATCACCAGTATAAGCGTGAATTGTGCTCATAATACCAGATTGAATAGCAGCATACTTATTTAAAGCGTTAGCCATAGGAGCTAAACAGTTTGTAGTACAAGAAGCTGCAGAAATAATGTTGTCATTTTTTGTTAAAACTGTTTCGTTAACTCCAAAAACAACAGTAGGTAAATCATTACCAGCAGGAGCAGAAATAACAACTTTTTTAGCACCAGCATCGATATGAGCTTGTGCTTTTTCCTTTTTAGTATAGAATCCTGTACATTCTAATACTACATCAACACCTAATTTGCCCCAAGGAAGGTTTACAGCATCTTTTTCTGCATAAATTGTAATTGTTTTTCCATCTACTGTGATAGAACCTTCCCCTGCAACTACTGTGTGAAGACCTTCACCATAGTGTCCACAATATCCACCTTGTGCAGTGTCATACTTTAATAAATTTGCTAACATTTTTGGATCAGTTAAATCGTTAATTGCTACAATTTCGTAGCCTTTAGCACCAAACATTTGTCTAAAAGCTAAACGACCAATACGACCAAATCCGTTAATTGCTACTTTAATAGCCATATTTTTAAATTCCTCCTAAAATTGAATTTTTACAATATTATTTTACCACTTTATTTTTTTATTATCAATATATTTTATCTCGACATTAAAGAACAAAAAAATGTAAACGTTTTTGGTAAGATGGATAAGAAAGAAAGGTGAGCAAGATGAACTATATTCCATATGTGTTAGAAAAGGGGAGCCATGGCGAAAGAAGCTTTGATATTTATTCAAGATTACTTCAGGATAGAATTGTGCTTTTAGTAGGAGAAATAGATGATCATATGTCTTCTATCTTGATTTCACAGCTCCTATATCTTGATTCTGTCAGTCATGAAGATATTGATATTTACATATCCTCTCCAGGAGGCTCCATTACAGCAGGACTTGCAGTATTTGATACAATAAGACATATACAATCTAAAGTTAATACAATTGTGGTTGGTATGGCAGCATCTATGGCGGCATTTCTTCTAGCAAGTGGAACTGGAACAAGATATGCACTTCCGCATGCTGAGGTAATGATTCATCAGCCTTATGGTGGAATGCAAGGAGTTGTTTCAGACATTGATATTCAAGCTAAACGTTTATTAAAAACAAAAGCTTTAATGAATCAATTATTAGCAGAATTGTGTAATCAATCCTTAGAAAAAATAGCCCACGACACAGAGCGGGACTATTATATGTCTTCACAAGAAGCACTTGAATATCATATTATTGATGAAATTCTATCATAACAGATAGAATTTTTGATTATTATTAGGCTATATATTTGTTCTTTAATCCTTTAAAAAAGTTCTTTTAATTCTTTCTATAAAGGAATTTTGTTTTGGGTGAGCTAAAGAAATTTGTTCTGTTTTCAATTGAACTGTAGCATTAGAAAAATCTTTAAAATGATAAGACAAATGATCAATTGTAATAAATACTTCCTCTTGTTTTAGAACCTCTAGCTTTATTTTTCTTTCGTTAGATAGTACTAAAGGTGCAGAAAGCGTACGGAATTGATTTGAATTAATTCCGGCTATTTCTGTGATTTGAAATGCTTTGATATTGGGCTCTACAACTGCTCCAAATAAAGATTTGTTGTATGCAGTAGAACCATAAGCTGTAGAAATGCACAATCCTGTGCCTCTAAAGGTTTCTAGTTTTTCATCATCAACATATACATTTAATAGTAGTGTCTTAGGAGGTTTGATGATTGTAACTTCATTTAAAGCAAAGGTATGAATCTTTTGGTTATTCGTTACAAATTCACATTCTAATACATCTACTTTTTCGATAATGTAGTTTTGCTTATTAACATTTTCTATTAATTCTGGTAATGTTTGAACTGTATAGTTTGCATAAAAGCCTAAATGACCTGTATGTATTCCTAGAAAAATAGCATTTGGAAATTGATGTACTGCAGAAATAAAAGTCCCATCTCCACCAATGACTATTACTAAATCTGGGTTCTGTTCATTTTTTAAAAGCTGTATTTCTTTTGTTAAAATATTTTCAATATTTTTAGAAATTTCATCCTTTTTGCAAACAATCCAATATTTCATCCTAATCAGTCCTATCTTTTTAATAATATTTTATCACAACACTTGATTTTTTTAAATAAATATTAGATAATATTACTATATCGTTTCGAAAGAGGTATGTGAGATGAATAAAAATAAAGAAATAGAATTTAAAACGTTTATTCCAAAAGAAACATACGATGCTCTATTAGAAGAGTTTAACCTATCGAACAACATCTTTCCTCAGACCAATTATTATTTTGATACAGAAGATACAAAGCTGATGGAAGAACAAACTGTTCTTAGAATTCGTCAAAAGGGAAATAATTTTAAATTGACTAAAAAAGTAAGGTCAAAGGTTGGGGCGGATGAAACTCATATCTTTATCACGAAGGAAAGAGCTTTAGAGATGCTTTCATGTGGCTTTGATGCGACGATTATTGGATTACCCTATCAGGTTAAAAAGGTTGCCGAATTAACTACATATAGAGCCTCCTGTCCTTATAAGGATGGTACTATTTTCTTTGATCGTAGTGAATACTATGGAAAGGTAGACTATGAAATAGAATATGAAGTTGATGAAATTAAACAAGGTATGAAGGACTTTAAAGAATTTTTGAAGTATTATAATATTGAATATAAGGAATCCATTAGAAAAAGTAAAAGAGCCTTTGATAATAAAAAATGAAAAAGATACCAGCTTATTTTAGAAGCTGGTATCTCTTTTTATATATCATATTTAGCAATAATTTCAATAGGTGTCTTTTTTAATAAAGATACAATAGGAGTAATTGCAGCAATGATCATTATAAGATATATTCCTATAATAATGAGTACGAACAAGTAGAAATCAAAAGCAAAGCCTGCTAAGAAACGATTTAGATTTAGACTAAGAAGATACATAATTGTAAATCCAATAGCTATTGTAAAGGTGGTTAATAAAACACTTTGAACAATATATTGGCTTACAATTTTAAATTTACTTGCTCCTAGGGCTCTTAGAACGCCTATAGAATAAATATTATGAATCATTTTAGAACGATTAATAAAGAAAATAAACACAAGCATAACTACAATAATACTAGCAGTTATAGATAAGGTGATTTGAGAAATGAGTAGCTTTTCATTTAGATTATTATGAATTAAATATTCAGTAGTAATTTCAGATGGATACCCAATATCAATAAAATATTTTTTTGCTTCCTCATAATCTTTTACATAAAAATCTATTTCTTTATTTTCTTTTTTCATCAATTCAGAGAAAAAGGCTAAAACCTTGTTTTTATATGCTAAAGTATAGGGACAGTAGATATAATTAATCTCATCTGGATAAGTTGCCTCATAATATCCAACAACCTTACATTTTAAATATAATCCATAATCTATTTCGGATTCTAGTGGATAATCCCTTTTTAAAAAAGAATTATAAGGAAGGAGAATTTCATTGCTGTTTTTTGGCATTTCTCCTTCAACAATTTTTATCTTTTCTGCATCATAAGGTTTAAAGATTAAGCTATCTGTTTGGATACTAGAGCGAATCATATAATCAAGTCCCTCTTGTGTTTGAAATACAATTTGAAAACTAGCATTTGGTAGAATTCCCACAATATCAAAACAATTAGAAGAGGTAAAATATTTTTTTAGTACAGGGTCATAATAATAAAAGTCATCCCACAAATTTTCACTAATATAAACCTTATAGATAGTTCTTTGAGTCAAATCTATTGGTGGAGCGTATACAATATTAGTTAGATTAGCATCAGTATTCTCTAAAACGGAATATTGAATATAATTTCCTGCTAGCTTTGTATGACGATCTGCAAAAAACAAGTCATCACTTAAAATAATAGAATTATTATTTGTTTTAATGATTTCTTTTATAATAATTTCTCCTGTGTAGTAATTTGTGATCGCCGTTTCTAATTTTAAGTTGATAAGCTTAGAATAAGATGTATATCCATATGGAGAAAGATATTCAATTAAAGAATCAGCAAGCTTATTAGAAATGATAATTTCGTTATTCTCTAATGTATATTGCTTTTCAAAATAATTATTACATGTGATATAAATGTGATTTTTTATAGAAGCAGTAATTTTTCTGTTTCCTATAACCCTGCAATCAAATGTAATTGAGGTTAAATAATCTGCTACACCTAAAATGTTTTCATTATCTAAGATTTCTAAGATCTCATTTGTTTCAAATGTAGCGCCATAAACATTATTTACATTTGCATTTGAAGGAAAAACCTTTAGGGTATCTACAGAGGAATTTTCAAAAAGATTGCTGTCTGGATTTAAGCATAGGTTTAAAGAGTTAACACATAAGCAAAGGATTATACCAATTAATATAAAAGAAGCATATAAAAACTTTGTACGCTTATTAATATGAAAGAAAAACTCATATAAGCTTTGTTTTAATTTCTTTTTCCATTTAGCAAACGACCTTTTAGGGGAAGGCGTTATTTTTATAGGCTCTAGTACTTTAAAATTTTCATCTAGCTTTTCTGCTTTTGGAGCAGATTCCATGAGATACTTATCAGTATTTTCACCAATTATTTTCAGTGGAATAGAAGAATTATTGCGAATATAAATCATGTTTTTTTCAATTACAATATCAATATTAATAGGTTCATCAGTATTTGAATAAATCTGTAATTTGTTTTGATCTAGTTCATTTGTCAGCTTTTTATAAGCATCAAGATAGAGTGCGTTTGAATCTACATGTAGAAGTGTATTATCGTTTTGATTTAAAGAGTCGCTAATAATTTTTCCATCTACAAGCTCTATGATTCGATCTGAGTAGTGCATAGCAAGATTACGATCATGTGTTACTAAAACAACTAATATATGCTTGCTTAATTGCTTAAGAATATTCATAATTTCGATGCTGTTTTTACTATCGAGGTTTCCTGTTGGTTCATCAGCAATAATCATTTTTGCTCCCTTGACTAGCGCTCTTGCAATAGCAACTCTTTGTTGTTGTCCTCCCGAAAGAGCTGAAACATTTCTTCTTTCATATCGTCTCATATTGACAAGTTCTAAGCAATATCTAATTGCTTGATTTATCTGTTGTTCATTATCTATATCCAATAAATCTAATTGCATTTTCATATTTTCATATACAGTCAGATTGGGTAAAAGATTATAGTTTTGAAAAACATAGCCGATATTTGCATTTCTATATTTGTCTAATTTGGCAGTTCTCACCTTCATAATATTAAAATCATCATAGAATATATCACCAGTTGCTTTGTCTAATCCACCAATCACATGTAGAAGAGTTGATTTACCTGCTCCACTAGCACCAAGAAATGTAACTAATCCTGTGTTTTGGATTTCTAATGTAGTATTATTAATTACATGAAGTTCATTGCTTTTGTTTTTATTATAAAATTTATTTAAATTTACAATTCTTATCATTCAATGTCACCTACCTTTAGGCCTTCTCTAGCAGTACTTTTAAACAATTTATTCGTCCAACGTAGCGCTATAATAATAGACATTAGAATTAATATAGCTATCGATAAGACTAGTTTAGATGGAGAATTAAAAATAATACTATAAGTATGATTTTTAATGAATAGTAGAAGAATACCAGAGATAGCCAAATTCATACTAATTGCTAAGAGCATAATCATCAGCAATTCAAAAATAATAGTTAAGAAAATATCCATTTTGGACAAGCCTAGTACTCTTAAAATACTGAGTTCTTTTTTCTTGCTATTCAAAATGAAAGCAGAAATCAAAGAAGAAATCAGAATAGATACAACAATTTCAATAAACAGAAATACTACGTAAAATAAGTTTGTTGCGATGCCTATAATATCATATCTAGGTATATAACGAATAGATTCGTTCATTGGAAAAATTTCTAGGGTGGAATTTTTTCTTAAAGAGGAAACGACGGATTTTTCATTTTCTGCATCTGTATATATACTCATTCGATATGGAGTAGAAGCTACGATTTCATTAGCAAGGCTTGCAGAAATTTCTGCGTCATAGTTGTTTACTAAATCATAGACATATTTTATTTTATATTTTGATAAATCAAGCTTATAATTTCCTAAAAATATTGCATAGTCTTTATCCTCATATTTATAATTGATTCGAATTATATTATTTTCAGTAGAGTTATTCTTTTGATTTACATATACACCCTTTCTATCCTTCCCCTCATGAATTGAAAAATCTTTTTCAAAGGCAGAACAAAATTTTAGTGAAGTATATTTTTTATCTAAAGCATTTAAAAAGCTTACTGCTCCTTCATGATTCATATAAATATTGGTATAGTTTTCTAGAGCATTTTCCTCATAAGCAAAACCTGTGATTTTATAATAATCACTAAAATATTGATTACTTATCGAAAATCTTATTTGTCTATTTAATTCTTTTCTTAAATAATCCTCTGAAAAATTTTTCCCTATAATAAGCAAAACCTCATCCTCTTTTTTTGGAAAATCACCTACAAGCAATACGATTCCTTCCTTAGATAATCTTAAATAGGATTTATCCTTTATATATTTATTAAGAGTACTACTTAGTGAAGCAGAATGAAAGGAAACATCTAGAAGATAATCTTTTGTATAAATCATATTTTCATCTATCTGTAAAGTACCTGTAAAATCATTATTCATATAGGTGATTATTCTATTTTTATCTCGATTTTCAAATAAAGTGTATTCAATTTCTGTATCTTCAGTAGCAACTACATCTAAAGGAATATAGGCAATAGAAAAGAAAATTACGAAGGTTAAAAATAAGAATAGAATCAGCATAAAAAAAGTTGTTTTTGGGGTTCTAAAGGTATTTTTTAGAGTGACATAAAATTTTGTAAAGTTAGAAATCTTATGTTTTGAAAAGACTAAATCTCCATTTAGGCTATTTTCTACGGGCTGTTGTTGGATATCACTTTCAATTTTACCATCTCGAATGCGAATGATTCTAGTAGCAACAGAATTTATTAAGGATTCATCATGAGTCACTAAAAGAACCAATTTATCTTTTGCAACAGAATGAATTAATTGAATAATTTCCGTTGCGTTTTTGCTGTCGAGATTTCCCGTTGGTTCATCGCATGCTAAAATTTTGGCATCAGAGGCTAAAGCTCTTGCAATAACAACTCGTTGCTTTTCACCACCAGATAGCTTGGTTGCACGATGATTCATCCTATGCATTAGTCCCACCTGAGATAAATATTCTTTTGCCTTTTGTTTTGCCTCTTTTCTTTTATATCCACGAATTAACAACTCAGTCATTACATTTTCTAATGCAGTATAAGAATCAATCAATTGATAGTTTTGAAAAATAAATGCAACATTATTTTGACGAAAATTTTCAAAATCAGTGATAGAAAATCCAGATGTAGATTTTCCATCTATAATCAATTCACCTTCATTATAGGTGTCCATTCCAGAGATAACATTTAATAAAGTTGTTTTACCTGATCCGGAAGCTCCTACTACAGCAACAAATTCTCCACAATGTAGTTCTAAATTAATGTTTTGTAAGCCAATTGCAGAAGAACCATTAGAATTATAAATTTTTGTCAAATTTTCTAATTTAATCATAATATTCTTCCCTCCAATTCTTACGAAGATTATAACATCATTAACTATCCAATTCAAGACTAACTATTTCCTTTATTAAAGTAAAAAAGGAAGGGAGTTTGTAGAATTGTAGGAGTACTTATGGTATAATAAGGTAGCCAAATTTAAAAACTAAGGAGAATGATTATGGGATGGAAAGAATTTATAGAAGAAGAGAAAAAACTTCCTTATTATACTTTTTTAAAGGAAGCAATAGATAAGGAATATGCTACATATCGTTGTTTTCCTGACTATAAAAAAATATATCACGCCTTTTCAAAAACCAAAATGGAAAATGTTAAGGTAGTCATTTTAGGACAGGATCCCTATCATGAAATAAATCAAGCTCATGGTTTAGCTTTTTCTGTTTTGTGTTCAGTTTTACCCCCATCCTTACAAAATATTTATAAAGAAATGAGCACAGATTTAGGTGTTTTAGTGAACCAAGATGGTAATTTAGATTACTTAGCAGAACAAGGAGTACTTTTATTAAATACTTTACTAACTGTAAGAGAAGGACAAGCCTTCTCTCATAAGGGCTTAGGCTGGGAAATTCTAACAGATCATGCAATCCAAAAGCTAAACACTTTAAATCAACCTATTGTATTTATTTTATGGGGGTCTGCTGCCCAATCAAAACAATGCTTTTTAAATAACCCCAAGCATTTCATAATTAAATCTGCTCATCCATCTCCATTATCTGCCTATCGTGGTTTTTTTGGATCTAGACCTTTTTCTAGAACAAATCAGTTTTTAATAGAAAATCATATTGAACCGATAAAATGGGTAAAAGCCCAATCATAATCCTTTTTTTCACATAGTATAGTATGGGTGAACAAAAGTGAATTATTACAATCCAATTTATAGTACATACGATCAGTATATTGTAAAACAAAATGATTCCTTATACATGATTGCTAAAAAATATGGTGTTAGTGTTGAAGATTTGAAAAATACGAATCATTTAGTGTCTAATATGATATATCCAAACCAAATCTTATTTATTCCTAAAAAACAGGATTATGTAACAAAGACAAATGATAGTGTTCAGGGATTAATCAATAAATATAATTTAAACTATCTAGATTTATCTAATCTAAAGGTAGCTCCAAATCAACCAATACCTTTTAGAACGGAAAAGGTTCATATTGTAGGAGTTGGTGAGTGCATAGAAGATATTTTATCTAAATATCAATTATCTCCACTAGATTTGTTGAAGCTGAATGAAGATAAATTGTTAGTTGTTGGTGAAAAAATAATTATTGAAAAATAGTTATTTTTTTCTTTTTTCTAGAGTTTATATAGAAAAAAAGATGATATGGTGGTAGAATAAAGGCGATTGTGAAGGTGTAGATTATGAAGTATTGTATGCATTGTGGAACAAAGCTTATTGATAAAGAGTTAGAACATGAGGGCATAATTCCTTATTGTCCTACCTGTAAAGAATATCGATTTAAAATATTTAATACTGCAGTAAGCATAATAATTACTCCAAAAGCCTTAGATAAGGTATTGTTAATTGAGCAATATGGAAGAAAAAAGCATATATTAGTTGCTGGATACATCAATCAAGGAGAAAATGCTGAGGATGCTGCAAGACGAGAAATCTTTGAGGAAGTTGGATTAAAGGTAAATCGTTTAATTTTTCAAAAAACAGATTACTATGAAAAATCAAATACTTTGATGATAAATTTCATTGCCATAGTTGAGGATATGAATGTTCATCCTAATTATGAAATTGATGATTATGCTTGGTTTAGTATAGAAGAAGGAAAAGAAAAAATAGCTAAGGGGAGCTTGGCAGAAAAGTTCTATATGCTGTTTTATAATAAGGTAAAGAATCATGAAATATAAAATGGTTATATTTGATTTAGATGGTACAATCTTAAATACTTTAAAAGATTTACAAGAGGCTTGTAACTATGCATTGAAAAAATATAAGCTTTCACCTATCACTTTAGAACAGACTAAAAGCTATATAGGAAATGGGATTCGGAATTTACTTATATCTGCTTCTCATAATAATGAACATATAGATGATATTCTTCTTGATTTTAAGGAGTATTATTCTAAGCACTATAATGATTTTACTACACGTTATGAAGGAATTGATACTGTATTTGGGTATTGTAAAGAAAAAAATATTCTTATAGGAGTACTGACAAATAAAGTAGAAGATATTGCTAGAAAAATTGTAGAAGAGCATTTTCCAAATCAAATGGAGTTTATCTTTGGTGAGGTTTTAGGAAGACCTAGAAAACCAGATGCTTTCTTTTTATTATCGATTATCGAAAAGTATGGATATAAAAAAGAAGAAGTGCTTTATGTTGGTGATAGTGAAGTTGATGTAAAAACTAGCCTAAATGCTAATATAGATGGTGTCTTTGTAGCCTATGGATTTAGAAGTAGGGAAGTCCTTTCCTTGCTTACAACAAGGATAGTTGATACCCCATTAGAATTACTAAAATATATAGGAGAGATGTAAAATGGATATAGATCTAATGATAACTATATTAGAATATATTGGTACAGTTGCATTTGCAATTTCAGGCGCTTTAATTGCAATAGAAAATCGTATGGATGTTTTAGGTGTTATGATTTTAGGATGTACTACAGCTGTTGGTGGTGGTCTATTTAGAGACTTAATTATTGGTAGGTCTATGCCTTTAATGTTTGAAAATCCAAGCTATGTGATTGTTGCTGCTGTAACAACTTTAATTGTTTTTATAGTGATGTACGTTTTAAAGGATATTAAAGTAGTTGAGAGTAAAGCATACCTTGTTGTATATAATATAATTGATAGCTTAGGCTTAGGCGTTTTTGTAGTTGTTGGTTCAACCTTTACTAAGGAATTTGGAATTACAAATCATTTTATGATTATCTTTTGCGCGGTATTAACTGCTGTAGGTGGAGGCATGCTAAGAGATATTATGTCTGCCCACATTCCTGCAATATTTAGGAAACATATTTATTGTGTGGCAGCAATCGTTGGCGCTGTATTATTTTATCTTATTACCCTTTACAGCAATATGTATTCCTTGGCGGCAATTTTAACAATTATTTTGGTGGTTGGCATTCGATATTTGGCTTTCCATTTCAAATTAAATCTTCCTAAGGTGAAAATAAATGAGGAATAAAGTTTACAAGATTTCCTAAATTTGTTATAATTATTATTGGTGAATACTATGCAAGAGATTAAAACAGACCATCTAGAATTATTCTACGACTGTGTTGATGAATCAAATGATATATTATATGAAGCATTTCATAAGTCCTATTTTGAACTGATTGAGATGACTGTTGAAAATATATTAGCCTCAGATGTAGTTTGTGATTGTGATGAGGAAACTACGAATAAATTAAATTTAGTATATGATAAGCTAGTAGATGTGGATTTTACTGTAGAAGATGTTCGTAAGGCAATGCAGGCCATTTTATTAAAGGGCTTTAAAGAAATGCGGATTTCTAATGGAAACACGACTCCAGATACCTTGGGTATTTTTATTGCATATTTAATCACAAAGCTAAATACAGAAAAAAAGATGACGATTTTAGATCCATTATGTGGGACAGGCAATCTTTTACATACTATTTTGAATCATTTAGATAAAGAGTGTAAGGCATTTGCTTGTGACAACAATGAATGGATGATAAAAATTACAAAGATGGTTAGTGATTTACTTTCTATAGATGTAGAATTATTCTTACAGGATACTAGAAATCTTTCTATGCAGAATCTAGATTGTATTGTTTTTGATATGCCAAACGCTGTATTAGAAGATAATAAATCTTATTTTCCATATGAAGCTATTTTACATTATAGTAAAATGCTTAAAGATAATGGAGCTATGATTGGTATATTAAGTAATGATTTCTTTAATTATGATAAGAATCAAGAATTTAAAAAACAGCTTTTAAAGGAATGTTCTATCATAGGGTTAGTAGAACTTCCAGATAGTATGTTTGTTGCAAAACCTAAAATTATCTTAGTAATACAAAAGTGTATTCTGGATAAGAGGAATTGTTTCATGGTCAAACTGCCAAGCTTCACAGATGTTAAGGAATTTAATCAGTCCTTACTTGAAATTGAAGCGTGGTTTGAAAAAAATAAAAATAATAGAAGTGAGGAGAACAAATAATGGCAAAAATTATGGCAGTAAACGCTGGTAGCTCATCTATCAAATTCCAATTATTAGATATGCCAGCAGAAGCAGTAATCGCATCAGGTGTAATGGAGCGCATTGGTTTAGAGGAAGGTATTTTCACTCTAAAGTACGATGGTAAAAAGGAAGAAACACATCCTGTATTACCTACACATGCTGAGGGTGTAGAATTATTACTACATACTTTAGTTGAAAAGGGAATTGTTAAAGATTTAAAGGAAATTTCTGGTGTAGGTCATCGTGTGGTTCAGGGAGGAGAATATTTTAAGGATTCTTGTTTAGTAGACGAAACAGTAATCAATAAGATTGCAGAGCTTGCAGATTTAGCACCTCTACATAATCCTGCCCACATCATTGGTATTAAGGCTTTCCAAAAGGCTTTACCAAAGGTACCTCAGGTTGTCGTATTTGATACAGTATTCCATCAAACTATGCCAGAAGAGGCATATATGTATGCAGTACCATATGAATGGTATGAAAAGTACGGAATTCGTAAATATGGTGCACATGGTACATCTCATAAGTATGTCTCTGAGCGTTGCGCTGAGGTTATGGGTAAACCTTTAAAGGATACCAAGATTATCGTATGTCACTTAGGCAATGGTGCATCTATTTCAGCAGTAGAGGGTGGTAAATGTAAGGATACTTCTATGGGTCTTACTCCACTTGAGGGTATTCCTATGGGAACTCGTACGGGTAACATTGACCCTACAGTTGTTTCTTATATCTGCGATAAGGAAGGAAAAACTGCAGCAGAGGTAGTGAATATTCTAAATAAGAAGTCAGGATATCTTGGAATGTCTGGACGTTCTAATGATGCTCGTGATGTTACTGCGGGTATGAATTCTGGAGATCATAGATGTAAATTAACCTTTGATGTTCAAGCAAAGAGAATTGCTGACTATGTAGCTTCCTACTGGCTATATATGGGTGGCTGTGATGCAATCTGTTTTACAGCTGGTATGGGTGAGAATTTAAAGCATTTACGTTTAAATGTAGCTAAGAGATTAGCACCTCTAGGTGTTGAAATTGATGAAGTATTAAATGATACTTTCTCTGATGAAAGAATTATTTCCACCCCAAGTTCTAAGATTAAGCTATACATTATTCCTACAAATGAAGAAGTAATGATTGCTAGAGATACTGTACGTGTTGCCAAAATAAAATAATTTTATAAATTTTGTATAAAGCAAAAAGCGAAGGGTTATACTAAAAATGTCTTAGAAATAAGACAAACTATCTTTCCCTATTAAGATAGAAGCTTTTTCATAAGCAAACTATAACTCTCCCAATGGTAAAAGACCTATATTTTTGGGTCTTTTATTCTTTTTGCTTTTTATTAGCTCTTCTATTTCCTTTGATAGAAGTAAAATTAAAAGTATAGCATAACAACTATAAAACCTATGGGTTAGTATATTTGGTTTTATAAAAATAAATAAAGAAAAGTAAATGTTTTTTATTACGAAATGATAATTTATAAAAAAATGTCTTTTTTTAATCATTTCGACTAAAAATATCTTTTTCCAAAATTAGACAAAAAAATGGAGTATAATTGTAATATAGTATTAAAATAAAGGAGGAAACCATAGTGGAAGAGGTAGAAAAAGAGTATATTGAAAATTACGAAAACTATAGAACAGAAATTGTATCTTTTATCGGCTTTTTATTAGGCGTAAAGGATGAAATTATTGAAACGGAGGAAGATCGCTTTAAGCTAGAATACATTAATAAATATAATAAGGATGAGCAATGCTTAATAATAAGATATTTATCCATTATAAGAATGAATTTAATTCATAATACAAAAGAGATTACCACTAGATTAAATGATTTGATTGTATTAGAGAATATGCCTGATTTAATTTGTGCTCCAGCAATAAAGTTTTTAAGAAAAAGAGGTATAGAAATTGTTAAAGTTAATGTTACAGTTAATGAACTAATTGCTTATGTAAATCAGTATATATTAGATAATATTGAAAGAATAAAAAACTATATACCAAATTGGATACAATGGGAATATATAAGAAATTTATTTTTGATGCCAAGCTGTTATTCTGGTAATAATGGGATTTATTTATCTTCTGTAATGAATAAGAAAAAAATCATTAGAACAATTAATACTGAAAAGTCTATTTATTTTTTGAATAGAAGCTTTTATCCTTATGGTGTATATCTTTATTGGCCTGAAAATAAAATGAAGCCTTATTATGGAAATATATTATTTAATGATGAGAAATTTTTGAAGATATTATATACTCAATATGATGAAACCTTTAAAGCCAATCAATATGTGATTGATGCACCTATAGAAAAGAAAAATCAAGTCTATACGTTCTTAGAAGAAGCGATAAATGTTTGTGTATTAGTAGATTGTGAAAATGTCGATCCTTATTGTTTTGCCTCAGTATTTATGAATTTAGATGAAGAAAAATTAAAGAAAATAAAAAAGGTTGTTTTATTTGATGATGTCAATGCATCAAACGCCTGGGATTATTTAGATCATAATATTAATTTACCTCTAGAACATAGAGAAGTTTCAAGAGTATTAGAAAATAAATCTTTAGTCGATATTGCAATGACAACAGGGGCTTGTAAAGAATTTTATGAGAATAATACAGAATCTATTATTCTTGCATCCTCAGATTCAGATTTTTGGGGATTGGTATCAAGTCTTCCAACTGCTAAATTTTTAGTTTTAAATGAATCAACCAAAGCCTCTAATACAATATTAAAGGTTTTAAAGGATCATAATATACAATATTGTTTTATGGATTGGTTTGCTCAAGCAGAGGCACAAGAATATAAGGAAGAGGTATTAGTTCAAAACCTAAGATTGATATTAAAGGAGTTTAATGAAACAGGAAATTTCACTTACAAAAATCCAGATGAATTTGTAGATGCTGTTTTTAATAGAGCACATATACGTGGGGCATTTACACAAATACAAAATGAAAAAGAAACATTTAAAAATAAGTATCTTAAAAAAGGATTTACGATTAAGCCATTGAGTAAAGAAAATCAAAACAATTATGTTTTGGAAATAATTAAGTAAAAAAAGATTATCATATATACATTTTTACTAAAAATACGGCATAAAATTTTAAATGGGGCTTGTTTTTTTGTTTTTCTTGTTTTATAATACTAACG
This sequence comes from Anaeroplasma bactoclasticum, assembly GCA_023663825.1. GTDB lineage: Bacteria > Bacillota_I > Bacilli_A > Acholeplasmatales > Anaeroplasmataceae > Pelethenecus > Pelethenecus bactoclasticus_A. The sequence continues at coordinate 2,982 of JAMPGQ010000004.1, read as the reverse complement.
ATAACTTATTAGTTATCAATATTATGAAGGGAGATGCTCTAGGTGTATAGTGTTGTAAGGTATAAAACTCAAGCAGGAAATTGTCCATTAAATGATTTTTTGATGGACCTATTAAAGAACAAAAAAGAAATTGAGTTAGCCCAAATTCAAGCTTATGTTCAAATGCTACAAGAAAATGGATATCGATTGCCATTGATGTCAAATGGCTATGCTAAACACTTACAAGGAAAACTATATGAACTTCGCCCAGGTAATAATAGAGTAATTTATTTTTTTCTAAATTCAAAAGACCAATATGTTTTATTACATGCATTTCAGAAGAAGAGTAAAAAAACACCTCCACAAGAAATAACGCGAGCAATAGACGAAATGAAGGATTATGAGAAGAGGATGACACAAAATGAAAAATAACAAAGAATTTGATTTGTTTGAAGAACTAGTTCTTACAGATAAAGAACAAGCTATGGTAGAAAGAATTCATATGATTTCTAGCATTATTTTTGAAATTGTAAAACAACGAAATGAAAAAAACTTATCTCAAAGAGATATTGAAGAAATTACAGGAATTAAGCAACCAATGATAGCTCGCATTGAAACATTGAAATCTATACCACGCTTAGACACATTAGTATCTTTATGTCAAGCAGTTGGAACAAGACTAGGTATAATGCCTTTGGAGGATGACATTATTCCTTTAAATCTTAATATTCACATCGAATTTGATGCCGAAGTACAAGAGCCAAAGTTTAATTTTATTTTGAAAAAAGAATGAGCTATAAATGCTGGATTAGTATGTTAGGAGGATTTAATGGAATACACAATTAAAACTGTTTCGACAGTATCATTTAATATTAAGGATACTAGACTAGATGACACGAAGTATACGATTACTCCAAGTTTTGGAAAAGCAATAAAGAAACTCAACGATGAAATGTATGAAGTAAAACTGATTTTCACAATTAAAAATGAAAATCAAAATATCACTCCCTATGAAATTGAATTAATAATAAAAGGAGTTTTTGTTTTAAAAAATCCATCTGAGGGAGAAGTAGACGAATTTTTAAAGATCAATGCAATTCAAATTTTATTTCCATATTTAAGAAGTATTTTATCTTCTGCAATGTCAGCATTGATGATTACACCTATTTTGCTTCCTTTAATGGATGCTAGGTATATTTTTGAAGAATAGTGATAAATTATGCATAATATAGAAAAAGTTATTTTAAGTAATATGTGCATGATTTATCAATATGATCAAGTATTAGTTCAGGATAGACTCAATCCAAGTTGGCCAGGCTTAGCCTTTCCTGGGGGTCATGTTGAAGAAGGGGAATCCATTGTAGATTCTACAATAAGAGAAATTAAAGAAGAAACAGGATTAGATATTACAAATTTGAAAATTTGTGGTATTAAGCAATGGTTTTCAGATGGTATACGCTATATTTGTTTCTTATTTAAAACAAATGAATTTCAAGGAAATCTTATTTCAACAAGAGAAGGAGAAAACTTTTGGATTGAAAGAAAAGATTTGTATAACTATAAGCTGGCAACTAACTTTATTGATATGATTCAAATATTTGAAAATGATGCTTTATCAGAACAATTTAGAACGTATGTTAATGGGGAAAAAGTAAGTGTATTAAAATGAAAATGACTAGCAATTTTAGCTAGTCATTTTTGCGTTATTTAGTTGTAATTAATCCGCCTATCATTGAGCTTAAGGAATCATTTGTCAATACTTCAGGTAACTTTCCATCCCAAGTATCATAGAAGATGATAGATAGAACTATATCTGTACATTCTTTGTAGGTCATAGTACCAGAAGTACTATTATACAGATCATCAATCAATGCTTGAACTTTGTTGATGTATGCATTAGCTGCTTCACCATTTGCTTCACCCTCTATACGAATAGAATATGCAGTAGCATCAGCTAGTGTCTTTTCAATGAGGGCTTGATTTTCAGCAGTGATTAGGTTTGCAGAAGCTTGAAGTTCAGCCACTTTAATCTTTTGTTCTGCCTCAGCCTTTTGAGAAAGAATGGCTTCAACCTCGGTACCACCATCAATTTCATCAAAGCTTACATTTACTAAAGTAATATGATAAGTTTCAAGTAAGGTTTTGGTTAAATCCTCTTTGAAATCAACTCTTGCAGTTTCCAGTCCAGTAGATAACAGCTCAAAAATATCATATTTGATAGTAGAGCTTTGTAGACAAGCTTTAACTAAAGTATTTAATGCCTCTGCAGGAATATCTGTATTATTCGTAATACGATAGAACTTACCTGCATTTTTCTTGTCAATCTTATAAATTAAAGATAAATTAAAGGTTGCATACTGACCATCGTTCGTTTGACCTGTTGTTGTCACACTTGCGCTACGATTCGCAGTAGAGATTTGAGTAATGTGCTCAAATATAGATTTCGTATGAACACCTTCACCATAGGTCTCATCTTGGATACCACCCTTAAGCTCATCGTACACAATACCTACTTGGTTTGCTTCCACCTTAGTAAATAATCCAAAAATAAGAACAAGCATACCCATCACTCCACCAAAGCATAAGAAGTAGAGCTTATTATTTTTCTTTTTCTTTTTTTGTTGTAGGAAATAAATAGTACCAAAGATTCCTCCTACTAAAATCAATGATAAAACAATACTAACAATTAAAATGATCATTTCTTTTTCCTCCTATTTTCTTTAGCGATAGTCGGTTAAAAAAGAAAAGACTATCGCGCATATTGTTAGCGCAACAGTCTTGAAAAATCAATGTATGATTGTTAAAACCGGAAAAATTCGTCCTGACGATTTTAACTATATCTTAGTAGATATTTTCTACTCCCTGTTACATTTATATAATACCATATTTCTTTAATATTTTCAATAAAATTCGTATCAAATCATTAAGAATTTTGATAATTATATGAAGAGTTAATTGAAAAAGTAAATTCCGCTGTTAATAGTTGAACATAAATACTTGCAA
>JAMPGQ010000049.1 GCA_023663825.1 Anaeroplasma bactoclasticum | reverse complement strand
CTTTTATAATCACTAAATTAGAGGTTTTTACCTCCTTGAGTAAATAAATTTATTTATTTCTTTTGTTCAATTTCAAAAATATCGTGCAATTTTCATAGTTTTGTTCTATAATTTTATATGGTGATGTTAATGAGTTTAATGAAAAAAGAGATGGATTTTTTCGTTCATACAAAGGATGTAGATTACAATGATGTAATTAGACCTACAGCTATATTAGATATGTTTCAGGATTTAGCTGGTCTTCATGCAGAAAAATTAGGTGTTGGATATCAAGATTTAAAAGAAAAAAACTATGCATGGGTTGTTTTATATCAGCGTTATGAAGTAAAAAAAATACCCCCTTATTTAGATACAGTAAAGTTAGTTACTTGGCCTAAGCCAAAGAATCGTTTAGAATTTGAGCGTGAGTATCTTTTAAAGGATAAAGAAGGACTAACTTTAGTTCAAGGAATTTCAAATTGGGTTATCATTGATTTAAATACAAGAGGATTAGTCCGTTCTGATAAAATTAATTTTAATGGAGAATACGAGACCTTTACGAATTATAAAGAAAAATGTAAACGTAAGCTTGGATTAGATCAAGCAAAAATCTCAGATACTTTCACTTACAAGGTAACATTAGAAGATATTGACCATAATGGTCATATGAATAATGCAAGGTATATAAATATCATTCAAAATCATTTCTTTGAATATGGATGTAAGGAATATATTAAGGATGTAGAAATTGCTTATGTGAAAGAAGCAAAGCACAAGGATGAAATTCATGTAGGGCATTTTACGTTAGAAAATAAAGAAGCCTTTATTGGTTTTGTGAATAATGAAATATGTTTTGAATGTTTGATAGGAGTGGATAAGTTATGAAAGAATTTTTAGAATTTATAAAGGATACACCAACTGCGTTTCATGCAAGCTTAAAGTTTAAAGAGAAGCTAGAAAAAGAAGGCTTTAAAGAATTAAAAGAAAATGAAGCCTGGAAATTATCTTTAGGTGGAAAATATTTTATCGGAAGAAATATGTCTTCTTTACTTGCTTTTATTCTACCTAATGAAAATCCTAAAGGTTTTCAAATTACGGCAGCTCATCTAGATTCCCCAACCTTTAAGTTGAAACCTAATTTCACTTTAGATAAAGGAAAGTATATAAAGCTAAATACAGAAGTATATGGAGGTCCAATTTACTCTTCATGGATGGATCGTCCTTTAGGTATTGCAGGTAGAGTTTTTGTATTGGATAATCAATCTATTCAGGCTAGATTAGTGAATATAAATACTCCAGTTGTATGTATTCCTAATTTACCTATCCATTATAATCGTAATGTAAATAATGGAGTAGAGCTAAATCCACAAATAGATATGTTACCTTTATTTGCTGAATCTAAAGGAAAGACAGTTTCTTTATATCAAAAGATTGCAGAAATTTTGAATGTGAAGGAAGAATCCATTGTTAGCAGTGATTTGTATTTAACCAATTTGGATCGTGGTTGTTTAGTAGGAGCTAATAAAGAATTTATGATGGCGCCACAGATTGATAATTTAGAATGCTCTTATGGATTAATTGAAGGATTATTGAAGTCTCATTCTAAGGATACTGTAAGTGTATGTGCATTATTTGATAATGAAGAGATAGGGTCAACTACCTTACAAGGAGCAAATTCTACCTTCCTAGAAGATGCTATAAAAAGAATAAGCTTGGCTTTACATAAGACAGAAGAGGAGCATTATATGGCATTAGGAAATTCATTCTTAATCTCAGCAGATAATGCTCAAGGCTTTCATCCAAATTATCCAGCAAAATACGATGAATCCAATCCATGCTTTATGAATGGAGGCATTGTGATTAAGAATGCAGCTAATGGATCTTATACAACGAGTGCTTTATCAAGCGCAGTATTCCAAGCTATCTGCAAAAAGGCTGGTGTGCCTACACAATTTACTACCAATAGAAGTGATATAAGGGGTGGTTCTACCTTAGGAGCAATTTCCTTAACCCATGTATCTATTCCTTCAGTAGATATTGGCTTAGCTCAGCTGGCAATGCATTCCTCCTATGAGACTGCAGGAACAAAGGATTTAGCTTACCTTATCCAAGCAATCAAAGAATTTTATTCAACCCCCATTCTAGAAATGAAAGAAGAAAAAATTACATTCTAGATAAGAAATTAGATTGAGAATTAAGGATAAGTTTGAAACAATAGTTATAGATGACAATGATAAATTTTGATTTATTGAAGTAATTGGTACTTATACTCTATTATTTTTAGTTAAAAGCTCTCGGATATGTTCCGAGAGCTTTTTATATTGGATGAAAATGCAATTTTAAAAATGCTTTATTACCTATGTTAAATAGGCTTATGCACCTTTTTTAATACAATCAGAATTCTTTCATCTTCATCCTCTAAATTTTCTTTAAAGTCTCCACTGATTTTTAAAACCTCAAAACCATCAAATGCAAAGTCTTTTATATCATAGTAGTACTCATAATAGTTTTCTTCTAATTTAAGATTGCTTTCTTTAATGAGAATAGAATGCTTCAATATGGTTGAATCTATTTTATGGGTTTTCCATTTGATGGAATGTGTAGGATATTTCTTTTTATAGGTATGCTTTTTGTATTCTTCTAATAAAGTTTTTGAGAATATATCAAAGATAAAAAGCCCATTTGGATTAAGATGCTTGTGTACACAGGAGAATAAATTTTGGATATCCTCTTTAGTTTTTAAAAAATTGACAGAATCAAAGAAGCAGGTAATGACATCATAGGCTTTATCCAAATTAAAAGTTGCCATATCATCTACATAAAATGGGATTTGTAAATGATTCATTTTTGCCTTTTCTTTAGCAATTTCAATGATAGATTCAGATAAGTCTAAGCCTTCAACAGAATAATGATTTAATTTTAATAGAATAGCTAGAGTGCCACTACCACATGCTAAATCTAGGATAGAAGAAGATGGGTTTAAATAGGGCTTGATAAAGTCTAACCATAGGGTATAATCTAGTTCTTCATAGACATCATCATAATAGTAGGCAAAACGTTTATATTCATTCATTTTTTCACCTTTAAGTTTTCAAGGATTTTTTTATCTATATCAATGTAGATTGTTTTTTGTTTTGTATAGGTTACAAAGCAGTTTCTTTTTCCTGGAATTTTTTTGATATTTCTTATTAAGGTATAGTCCACGGGAATAGAAGAGGATTCATTTAAGGATGAATAGTTTGCAGCAAGCATGGCAGCTGTTCGGCATAAATTTTCAGTGAGCTCACTTTTACATACGATAACATGACTTCCACTAGCATTTTGTACATGAAACCAATAATCAGATGCTTTTGCTAGTTTGTGTGTAAGGTATTCATTCTGTAAATTATTTTTCCCCACATAGATGTATACATCATCTATAATATAGGTTAGATAATTTGGCTTTACCTTTTTTTTGGATTTATTTGCCACTTCTAAAAGATATCTATTTTCTATAAGCTCTTGTCTAATTTCTAATGCATCATTGATACTTGCACACTTAAGCTGGTCTAGAAGTATTTGAAAATATTCAATCTCATTTTTAGCAAGATTTAATTGTTCTTCAATGTAATGTATAGCAGTCTTTGTCTTTTGATATTTTTTATAATATTTTTGGCTGTTGGTAATGATATCATATTTGATATCCAAGTCAATAATTTCTTCTTGATTCGTATAATAGTTAAAGATGGATACCTTTGATTCTTTAGCCTTTAGATTAGGATAGCTTAGAAGAAGTTCCCCTTTGATTTTATATTCTTCAGCATGAGAAGCATCTAACGCTTCTGTTTCAAGCTTCTTTATTTTTTTCTCATTCTTATGAATCTGTCTTTGAATAAATGAAGCTAAATCATTTGTTTTTAGTTTTATTTTAGATTGATGATCTGCTTGATAGTAGTAGTCATCTAAAAGCTTAGATAAAGTAGGATAGGATTTTTTGTCTAAATCAGATAAAGGAATATAGTAAAAATCCTTTTTCCCTTGTGAAGAAGTAAAGGTAGAAGGTGAAGGGTCTGCTTGTATAAGGGAATAGAAAAATGGGAGTACTTGTTCCTTAGTAAAAGCATAATTTGCAAGAGCAATGGAAACTCCTTCTAATGTATTACAAAGCTCCCTTGGCGAAGTGATGTGAAGTTCTTCTAATTTCTTTAAAGATAAGGTATAAGGATTAGATTTGGTGATTTCAGGGAACTGGTAGATTGCATTTGGAAGCATAGTACGTCCAAACTCTGTAACACCAGTATGCTTTAAAACCTCTAAAATTTTATAGTCCTCATCCGTTAAAATGAGATTGGAATATCTGCCCATAATTTCACAGATGAGATACTTATGAGTGAAATCTCTCATTTCACTATAACCAGCCAGTTTAAATACTACAATTCTATCGTTACTATATTGATATAAATCTTCAATAAAAAATCCTTCTATATGTTTTCTTAAAAGCATCGTCAAGCTCTTAGGATTTGTTGGTGATTCATAAGATTTATTTGTTAAATGAATTCTTGCAAAATCGCAGGATAAACTAATCATAAGATTATGATTTTGGTGATTGGCACGGATAGCTAAAATAAAGTCTGTATCTCCAGACTCTATAACCTTTGTTATTCTACCTGTTTTTAGAATATCAAGTTCTTGGATTAATTTATGTAAAAATACACCATCAAAGCTCATTTTATCACCACCTTTAAGTATAGCATAATTTTTCATATTTATAAAACAATAAAATGGATATTTCTTTTATTATTTAAAAAAATATGATAAAATGGTAAAAAGGAGCTGAGGATTATGGCTTGGAATAGAAAGAAGATTCTAGCAAGACTAGGACAATATTTAGAGAATAAGAAAATTCCTTTTGAGTATGATGAAGAAAATTTAAAGATTAAGCTAGAGCTATATTTTGCAAATTCTAGTTATATGTTATATCCATATATAACAATAGAGGATACTTTATGCAGCATAAATATCAATGTTTCTGAACACACATATAAAGGTTTTAATTTTGAGAAAATAAATGAGTTTAACAGAAAATCTATCTTTTTTAAAGCATTCATGACTGAAGAAGGAATTGTATCTTTGGAGTATAGATTTATTTTAGATGAAATTGATGGAGTTGTTTTGGATTCCATTATAGATAGTTTATATGCTTCTGAAACATTAATTGATACCTTATAAAAACGTTTTTGTAGGTTTTTTTCTTGTATCTTTTATCATATAGTGATAAAATAAGTCAAAGGGGAAGGTAGTAAGCATGAAATTAAATGACCGAGGTTTATTAGTTGTTATTTCAGGTCCCTCAGGAGTTGGAAAGGGGACAGTACGTAGAGCTCTTTTTAATATGCCTAACAATAATTTAGTATATAGTGTATCAATGACGACAAGAGAAATACGACCAGGAGAAGTCGATGGAGTAGACTATTTTTTCGTATCTAAGGAAGAATTTAAAAAACGAAAAGCTGAAGGTAAGTTTTTAGAAACTGCTGAATTCGTCAGAAATTATTATGGTACACCACTAGATAAAGTAAATGAGCAATTAGATTTAGGAAATGAGGTTGTTTTAGAGATAGAAGTAGATGGTGCCCAACAGGTAAAAAAGAAAATGCCTGATTGTGTAATGATCTTTATCGTTCCACCTGGAAAGAAAGCCTTATATGATCGTTTAAAGCAAAGAGGTACAGAATCTGAAACTCTAATCAAAGAAAGAATTGAAAAAGCAAATCGTGAATTTAAGCTTGCTCATTTATATGATTATATCGTTGTCAATGATGAGGTTAATAATGCTGCAGACCGTATTATGGCAATCATTCGTGCTGAGCATGCAAAAACAGAGCGTTCTATTCATAAATATTTGGAAATGATTGAGGAAAATTAATTTTATTCTTTATTTTTTCTCTAAATATGATATAATATTTTTAGACCTTTGAAAGGAAGATGAATATGTCAAATAAAAAGAATTATGATGGTATGCGTTACCCTTCAGTAGATGCATTACTCGATAAAATTGACTCAAAATATAAATTAGCCTATGCGGCAGCTAAGAGAGCTAAAATCATTGAAGAAGAGGATTTCACTTCTTATGAAGATGGAATGTGTGTTAAGCCTGTTGGTCAAGCATTAGAAGAAATTTTAGTTGGCAAAACTAAGATGACATTTAAGTAATAAAAGGTGGTTAATAGTGGAGCTAAGCTATTAGCCACATTTTTTTCTAAAAGGAGGCGTTTATAGATGAGTGTAGAACAATATATATTTTGTTTTTTTGTATATGCTTTTTTAGGCTACCTTTGTGAGGTAGCATATTGTTCTATTTGCCAAAGAAAACTAGTCAATCGTGGCTATTTATATATGCCGATTTGTCCAATTTATGGCTGTGGAGCCATCATCATTCTTTTATCTATGCTTCCTATATCCAAAATGTGGTACTTGGTCTTAATTCTAGGCATACTTTTAACCACTACCTTAGAATACTTGACAAGCTATGTTATGGAACTGATTTTTCATATGCGTTGGTGGGATTATTCCAAAAGAAAGTTTAATATTAATGGTAGAGTATGCCTACGAAATTCATTGATGTTTGGAGCCCTAGTAATGCTTGTTATCTATGGTCTTCATCCTATAATGATAAAGTTTATGGATGTAATAGGGATACTATCTATACGTATTATAATTACCATTCTTTTGATCGGTCTTTTGATTGACTTTATTTTCTCAACAATTAAGAATATTAATATTGCAAAAGTGGTTGCAAAAATCAACCAGCTTGCAGAAGGTGCTGCAGATAAATTAAAGGAACTTAAAGAAAATGCCTCAGAAAAACTATCTGAAACAAAAGAGTATTTATCCAATACAGCAATCGCTATAAAATTAAAAGAATTTATATCAAAATATCCAAACGTTTCTCTTCGTAAGGTCGGTAAAGGAAAGAAACGCTTGAGTATCAGCGAATTTATTGCAAAGCATTTAAATAATAAGGATGAGAAGTAATGCTTCCTATTATTGAAGAAAAGCTTAAGCTTTTGCCAGACCGACCAGGCTGTTATCAAATGCGGGATAAAGGCAATACAGTCATTTATGTAGGCAAAGCGAAGAATTTAAAGAATCGTGTACGCAGTTATTTCCATGGTGCACATAACGCGAAAACAACAAAGCTAGTAAGTGAAATTGCTGATTTCACCTATGTAATTACGGCAAGTGAACTAGAGGCCTTTGTTTTAGAAATTAATATGATTAAGGAATATGATCCTAAGTATAATATAATGCTTAAGGATGATAAAACCTATCCTTATATTGCTTTAACTAATGAAGAGAACCCTCGTTTAATTGTTACAAGGAATCAAAAGAAAAGAAATTTTGCCAGGTATTTCGGTCCATATCCGAATGTGCATGCTGCACGAACAACGATAGATGTTTTAAACCAAATATATCCGTTTAGAAAATGCTATAATATTCCTAAAAAGGAATGCTTATATTATCATATGCATCAATGTTTAGGACCTTGTATAAATAAAGAAAAGCTAGATTATTCTAACTATAAGACGAAGGTTTCTAGCTTTTTAAATGGAGATGCAAAGGAAGTATTAGATGACATTACTTCTAGAATGCAGGAAGCATCAGAAAATTTAGAATTTGAAAAAGCGAAGGAGTATAGAGATTTAAAGTTTGCGATAGAAGATACAGTTGCCAAGCAAAAGATTTCTATTAATGATTTGACCAGTAGAGATTATATCGGAATCTATACAGATGAGGATGATATCTCTATTAATATCATCATTACGCGTCATGGAAATATTGTACAAAATCATCAAACCATCATCAATAAGTATGATAGCTTAGAGGATGAAACTATCAATTATTTGATTCAGTTCTATGAGGTCAATTCTAAGCCAAAGGAAATCTGCTTTAAGGCATTTGATGCGGAGCTACTGGCTAGTGCTTTAGATGTCAATATTTATGAGGCAAAGCTTGGCAAGAAAAAAGAAATTCTAGATATGGCAAATGATAATGCCAAGTTTAATTTGGAAAATAAAAGAAACATTTATAGAAATCAAGTCTTAAAGAAATTAGAAACGATAGAAGAATTAGGAAATCTTTTAGGTGTTCCTACTCCTAGAAGGATTGAGGCTTTTGATAACTCTAATCTATATGGAGAGTATCCAGTATCTGCGATGGTATGCTATATCAATGGAAAACCTGCTCCTAAAGAATTTAGAAAGTATCATATTAAAACTGTCAAAGGTGCAAATGATTATGAATCTATGAAGGAAGTTATCTATCGAAGATATTTTAGATTAATGATGGAAGAAGGAGATTTCCCTGATTTGATTGTCATGGATGGTGGAGAGATACAGGTTCATGCAGCATTAGATGTTTTAGAAAGCTTAAATTTATCTATTCCTGTTATGGGAATACAGAAGAATGATCGCCATAAGGCTTCTAAAATATTTTTTGAAGAGACCTTATTTGAATTAGATAAGAACTCACCTATCTATTTGTTATTGGCTGATATTTCTCAAAGAGTCCATGATTTTGCTATCAGCTTCTTTAGAAGTAATAAGGCAAAGGGCTTATTTTCCTCTATGTTAGATCCAATTCCAGGATTAGGACCTAAGCGTAAGGAACAGCTTTTAACCTATTTTGTAAGTATAGACCATATTAAAGAGGCATCCGTAGAGGATTTGAAAGCCTCTGGAATGCCAGATGCTTTAGCACATTCAATCTATAAATATTTTTGCAAGCAAAAAGAAGAGAAGAAGTAAGAAGGGAGGGATCCCATATGAAAAAGAATAATTGGAAGGCATGGCTTTATTTATTACCAGCTATGCTCCTATTAGGGGTATTTATGTTATACCCATTAATTGATGTAGTTATCTATTCCTTTGAAGAAAATTTTACCTTTGTGAGTCAGACCTATACAGGTGTAGGAGTAGAAAATTATCAGTATGTTTTAAAAGATCCTGATTTTTTAAGTGCTGTTAAAAATTCCTTTATTATATTAATAACAGTACCTATATCCACTGCAATTGCAGTTTTACTAGCGGTTGGCTTAAATAGTATAAAGCCATTAAAAAAGATGTTTCAAACTATATTCTTTTTACCCTATGTAACAAATACATTGGCAGTAGGTTTAGTTTTTTTGATTTTATTTGATAAAACGCCAATGAGCAATGGACTTGCCAATATGATTTTAGGTTGGTTCCATATCGATCCGATTGATTTTATAAGAGGTCCACACTGGGCAAAGATGTTAGTTCTAGGATTTTATATTGTTTGGACGGTTATGCCTTTTAAAATTCTTGTTTTAGTGGGTGCTCTCCAATCTGTAAATAAGCAGTATTATGATGCAGCAAAGCTGGATAACGCAACACGATTTACTATGTTTCGCAAGATTACAGTTCCTATGATTTCTCCAATGATTTCTTATTTGATTATCACAGGCTTTATTGGAGCGTTTAAAGAATACAATAATGCAGTAGCTTTATTTGGAGAAGATTTAAATTCATCTGAGATGAATACGATTGTAGGATATGTCTACAATATGCTTTATTTTGAAACAGGTGGATATCCATCCTATGCTTCAGCTGCTGCAATACTATTATTCTGTATTATTCTTACAATCACTTGTATCAATCTGTTGATTAGTAAGAAGAAGGTATACTATTAGGAGGTCATAAGATGAAAGATAAAAATAAAGTTATCAGAAACATTTTCATTTATATCCTTTTATCAGTTTGGGCCATTTTAGTCATTTTCCCATTTTTCTGGATGATTTTAACTTCCTTTAAAACCTATTCTGCATATAATTCAGAAACGACACCACAGTTTTTTGTGCTTAAGCCAACCTTTGATAATTATATCTCTGCTTGGACAGTTGCCAAGCTTGGTCAATATATGTTAAACACAATTATCTTTTCCATAACGACAACATTACTTATGGTCTTTGTTTCTTTGCTTGCAGCGTTTGCCTTTGCAAGGTTGGACTTTAAGGGAAAGAATATTGTCTTTGTATTGTTCTTAGCTATGATGATGGTTCCTAATGAGCTTGTGATTATCACAAACTATGTAAGTATAGTCAATTTAGATTGGAGAAATACCTTTACGGGTCTTATCTTACCTTCTATTTTATCTGTATTTTACATTTATCTTTTAAGACAAAACTTTATGCAGGTTTCAGACGATGTCTATTTTGCTGCCAAAGTAGATGGAACTTCAGATTTTAAATACTTATGGAAGATATTAGTTCCATTATCTAAGCCAACTATTATAACTATAACCATCTTGAAACTGATAGAGTGTTGGAATTCTTATGTTTGGCCAAGACTTATCACAACAGATAAGGATTTCTATTTAGTAAGTAATGGAATACAGTTGATTAAAGAACAAAGTATGGGTAAGGCAGATATTCCTGGAATGATGGCTGCAGTAGTGTGTGTATCCCTTCCTTTGTTACTCTTATTTATTGCATTTAGAAAACAAATTATGTCTGGCGTTGCTAGAAGTGGATCAAAGGGGTAAGAACTATGAAAAAAAAGTTAATGTTATGTTTCAGTCTTATAGCTTTTTTATTGGTTATTGGTTCTTGCCATGGAAAACTTGTTCCTAAGAAAAATGGTGTTGAACTCATTGATTTTGAGGTTCCAGAAAGCTTTGATGAAACAAAGAAACATGAAATTACATTTTGGGCAAAGAATGATACTAATAAGGTTCAGCAAGAAATATTTAATCAAGCAGTAGAAAGTTTTGAAGAGCTTTATCCAAATATTCATATCAATGTAGTTCAGTATAATGATTATACAAAAATCTATTCCGATGTTATTACCAATATTTCAACAAAAACGACACCAAATATATCTATAGCCTACCCTGATCATGTGGCAACCTATATGGAGGGCGGAGATGTCATTGTTCCACTAGATACCTTGATGAAGGATGAAAGATATGGCTTTTTAGGAAGTAAAGTTAAGTTTGATTCAATAAAGGAAGAGGAAATCCTACCTAAATTTTTATCTGAATGTAAAATTTCAGATAAATACTGTATCCTACCTTTTATGCGTTCTACTGAAGCTCTCTATGTGAATAAAACCTATTTAGAGGAAAATGGTTTCTCCATACCAAAGGTATTTACATGGGATTATATTTGGGAGGTTTGTTCCTATGCGAAGAAGAAATCCTTAAATGATGATAGTACAATGATTCCTTTGATTTATAAATCTACGGATAATATGTTCATTCAGCTTTGTAAGCAATATGATTATGATTATACAGATTCTAAAGGTAAGGTTATGTTTTTAAGCGATGAGGTTAGTGATATGCTTCTAAGCTTAGTTGAGCCTATTGAAAATGGATATTTTGATACCTTTAAAAGAGTCAGCTATCCAGGAAATTTCTTTAATAAGGGGCAATGTATATTTGCGATTGATTCTACCGCAGGTTCAACCTGGATTGGAACTAAAGCTCCTCTATTAGATATACCTGAATCTGAATTAGTTGATTTTGAAACTCTTGTTACGATGATTCCTCAGGTGGATGAAAATAATCCATATATGATTTCCCAAGGACCTTCTATGTGTTTGTTTTATAAAGAGGATCCACAGGAGGTATTAGCTTCTTGGTTATTTATGCAATACCTTTTGACTAATCCTACCCAAATTGCATTTTCTAAAACGGAAGGATATTTACCAGTAACTATAACAGCAGTAGAATCAGAAGAGTTTAAAGCGTATTTAGAAGATTCAAATGAGTACGATGTGAAAAGATCTGCAACAAAATTAATTATGAATCAATTGGAGCATACCTTTGTCACACCTGTATTTAATGGTTCATCCTTATGTAGATCTGCCGCAGGATATCTAATAGAAGCGATGTTCAATAAAAAATATCAAGATGAAAAGGGTGTAAAGGAGCTATACTCTATAGTCAATACAAGGTATAAGCTTTCGACATATGAGACAAAATAATAGAAAAAAGTGATGCTTTTTGCAATTATTTTTATAGTTTTATTGACATATTTTATCAAAAAAAATATAATAAGTATGAAATAAAAAGATTTGAGGGGATTTCAGAATGAAAAAAGTTTTTGCAATATTTATAGGTATTTTATCTTTATGCTTATTTGCTTCTTGTAGCAAGGAAGAAGAATCTGATGCTTTAACACATGCAGAATATTTAGCTATAGAAAAAGGTTCTACTGTTACGATTGAAGCTTATATTCAAGGAAAACAATCTTGGTGGGAAAGCGATGGAGTTGGTGTGGCATCCTTCTATTTACAAGATCAAGATGGTGGTTATTTCGTATATAATCTCCCTTGTACAAAGGATGATTATGATAAGAAATTAACTGCAGGTACTAAAATTCAAGTTACTGGCAACAAGACAGAGTGGGCTGGAGAAGTAGAAATTGATGGATTGTCTGCAGGTGCTGAGGCAACTTATAAGGTTTTAAATGCTAAGAAGTTTATCGCAAATCCTAAGGATGTAACTGATCAGTTGGGAAAGGATTTATTAGCTTCTCAAAATATGGCAGTTACCTTTAAGAATTTAGAGGTTGTAGCTCAAGAGGATGGAACAAAAGCATTTTACTATAAATGGGATAATTCAGGTAGTAGAGGCGATGACCTTTATATTACTTTAACTGATGGTACAAATACACTTTCTGCTGTTGTCGAATCCTATTTATGCGATAAGGATTCTGATGTGTACAAGGCAGTTGAAGCATTACAAGTTGGTGATAAAGTAACTATTGAAGCATTCTTATATTGGTATAATGGTGCTCAACCACATATCACAAAGGTTACTAAGAGCAACTAAAACAAAAGATAAAGATTATTGACATTTATATCAATAGTCTTTTTCTTTATTCAAAGAATTTAATTTGCATTAAATTCTATTTTATACTATAATTGAACTATATTAAACGTTATGAGGGATGAATATGAAAAAGTTAGCTTTTTTCTTTTTAATACTAGGTGTTTTTCTTGTTGGCTGTAAGACAAAAACTCCTAATCAAGAAGAATCAAAAGACAATGAACAACCTATAGATTCAGTTGATAAAGACAATCTAGAAGGTCCTACAGATAAGGATCAATCAGAGGTAGTAGGTTACCCGCTTGGAGTGTATGGAGATTATGTAAAATATGTAGATGATACTAAAGACACAAGTACCTTGAAAGCAGATTATTTAAGTTTGACTGAGAAAATAAAAGAAAAGAATAATGGTGCTTTTCAATCTGATTACTGCAGTGGATTATTGAAATTTTTTTCTATAGAAGAAAAAATTAGACTTACAATAGATATTAGTAAAGTAGAATTAAAAAAATTGGATGAGGATTATCGGACAGGCAATAAGGAATCGTATCGTATTTGTAATTTAAATATTGAATTAGGAGATTTATATTTTCATTACGAACAGGTAGGAATTAGGCAGAAGGGAAACACATCAAGAGGGGCAATTTTAGATAATAAAGAGAATATAAATCTACATCATTATAAGCTTAGTTTTAGTGCTACTTTTGATGATGAATTTACGAAGAATCCAATGTCTTGGAAAGATACCATAGCTTATGAGTATCGAAAAAATAGAAACTTCTTTGGACTAGAAAAATTAAATATCCGTTGGAATCGCAATCAAGAATCCACATATTTAAGAGAATACTATGCTTTTTTAATGTATCGAAATAATGGTGTTTTAGCACCTCATTCTGCCCCTATGCAGGTAGAAATGAAAATTGATGGAAATACTCAAAATTTAGGAGTATATTTGGGCGTAGAGGATATAGATAAAAGCTTTATTAAGAGAAATTTGGTGAAGGCTTCCGCAGGTGGAGATTTATATAAGTTGGGATGGACAAATGTTGGGGCCACTTTAGATGGCCTTGATTCTAATCTTTTTGGCGTGGAATATCAAGTAAAAGAAAATCAAAATTTTAGACAAGTTGGTTTTGTTTATGATTTGAAAACAAATAAAAAAACATCAAAGCATGAACTCATCAAAGGATTTATTCAAAAAATTAATGATACGCCTACAAATCAATTTGGTTCCTTCTTAAAGTCAAATATGATTTATGATTATACGATAAAATATCTTGCCATATCTTATTTACTTGGTGATCCAGATGATTTAAGAGGGAATGCAAATAATACATATTTATACTTTTTAGCTGATACAAACCAAGCTATATTCATTCCTACAGATCATGATAGAGCTTTGGGATCTACAGGTGGAACTGGAAATCCAACTAACCATCATGGGGCCTTAAATCAACCCTTTGATGATACAACAGGATATACTAAAAATACAATGCCATTTTTCAATAAATCTGTATTAGAGTCTGGGAATGTAGAGATAAAACAGGATTATTTGTCAGCCATTCAAGAGGTTATTACAAACAAATGGTTAGAACTAGAAACCTTTGAAGCTTATTATAATACGGTTAAGAATAATTACAGCACATCTTTAACTTTAGGGAATAAAGTAAATGGTAAGAAAGTAGAGTTTTCTTTAAAAGAAGCAGATAGCTTATCTGATGGTTGGAATTTATCTGTTGAAGTTTATTTCCAAAATAAAAAAGAAGTCTTGACATCCTTTACATGGAATAAGGAAGAAGAGGCCGCCTATACTTCCTATTATTTTAGAGGTGAAGTAAATGGTTGGGATGGAATAGAGAAAAAATATAATTTAAAGCTTTTAAATGGAATACCAACGCTTGTTATTCGTTTAGAAGCAAATCAAGCCTTTAAGGTGGCAGACTCTATTTGGGGATCTGAATTTAATTATGAGGATTTGGTAGATAAAACTTTATTTAATTCTGTTGGAAATAATAAGAATATTAGTGTTAAAACGACTGGTTGGTATAAGCTTGAGATTGTTGATTATGGTACAAATTATCAAAAACTCCTTATAACCAGACAGCAAGAGAATTCAAAAGAGAACTAAAAATTAAAGGAATTAATCGCCATTTTTAAAGGAGAGTACTACTTAGTAGAGGATGTTTTCTATGATTCTTAAGACAAAGAAATTAATGGTCGTTTATCGAAGACTATATGAGGATAGAAGCTTATGGGTTAGACCACTTGAAATGTTCTTAAGTGAAGTAGAACACAAGAAATATCCAGAAGTCACTCAAAAATATCGATTTGAACTCGTAGGAGATTAAAAAAAGCATAAGAAAGCATTAACCATTTTAAATTTTTTTGCATACTATAAAATGGAAATAATGGAGGTTCCTATGAACGGTCACTTTTTAACTCCTAGAGAGCTAGAGATATTTAAGTTATTAATTCAAAATGAAACAACAAAATCAATTGCTGATAAGCTACACATTAGTGATAAGACAGTTAGAAACCACATCTCTAATGTGATTGGTAAACTTGGTGTGGCAAGTAGAACTCAAGCAATTATATTGTTAGCTAAAAGTGGAATGATTGAGATATAGTCATTTCACTTTTTTGTATGATTCTCATATTTATCGACCATACTATATGTAGGAGTGAAAAAAATATGATAGAATCAGATACAATAAAATTATTAAGAGAGTGTGACTCTGGAATCAAGATGGGAGTTTCTGCAATAGAAGAAGTTTTAGATTATGTGAAGGATGAAGAATTTAGAACTGTTTTAACAGAATGCAAAAAAGACCATGACAAGTTAAAAGAAGAAATCCAAGAGCTTTTGAAAAAGTATCAGGATGAGGGTAAAAATCCAAATTCTATGGTAAAGGGTATGTCCTGGATGAAAACGAATATGAAACTGATGATGAAGGAATGTGACACCACCATTGCAGACTTAATTACAGATGGCTGTAATATGGGTGTGAAATCCTTAAACAGATATTTGAATCAGTATAAGGCTGCAGATGAATTTACAAAGGATATTACAAAGCGCCTAATTAATCAAGAAGAAAAACTAGCTATCCAAATCCGTAGGTTCTTATAAAAACGTATCATTGTGATGCGTTTTTTCTTTTTATTAGTAAATTTAAAAAGTATTATTTTATTCTTCCTAAACAGCTTTATTTCTGTAACA
>JAMPGQ010000048.1 GCA_023663825.1 Anaeroplasma bactoclasticum | reverse complement strand
GGTTATATAGACCTTTTTTCTATTCAACTTACAATTTCCTAATAAATAAAAAAATCTACTTGTTTCTAAATATAGAAAAAAGTAGACTTTATTTTTATACCGATTCTTCCTGTTTTTCTTCATCTATTGAATCTACTTTTTCATTTGCATTCTTTTTCTTTTGAACTCCATATTGAATAATGGAAGCAATAGAAACAATAAAAATAGCTGCATTAAAGATTGCCATAGAATAATTTTTTAAAAATAATCCATATATCAACCAGCATATAGATGAACAAGCTAGAGAAGCTTTGATTTGAGATACCTTTACATTAGGAAGTAAAATCACTATAGAATACTGTAAAGATGCAAGTACAGGTAAAAATCCTACTGCAATCAAAACAGGCTCTTCTAATTGTAGGACAATATTAAATACAGTTCCTAATACTGCTGCAGAAACAATAAATATGATGTTCCAAACTTTATTGTTCTTATTCAGTAATATAAATATATTTCTAACGATACTAATACCATCCTGTATAGCACCAGAGTATTGCTTTAAAAAGATTTCTCCTACACTGCTGATACAATGATTTCCTGTTTGAAATAATAATATGTTCTTTTTCTTTCTACAAAAAGAACTTGTCAAAAAAAGAATCATACCAACAAGGGTAAGAATATTTCCTGCAATTTCTAGGGGTGTTAAATTAAAATCAATTAAACTAAATAAAAACATAAATACTACCTCGTTTTTTATTATACTAGATATTTAAAATAAAGTCAAAAAAAGAATGGGATTGTTTATCCCAAATCCTTTTATAATGCATGTCCTGCAAATTGTGTCATATAAAGCTCATAATATTTTCCCTTTTGTTTCATTAAGGTATTATGATTTCCTACCTCGACGATTCTTCCTTGATCCATAACAATAATCTTGTCTGCATCTAGGATGGTAGAAAGTCTATGAGCTATAATCAAACTGGTTTTATTCTTCATCAGTTGGACCATAGCATCCTGAATCAGCTTTTCTGTTCTTGTGTCTACACTTGAGGTAGCTTCATCCAAAATTAAGATTTTAGGCTTAGCTATAAAGGCTCTAGCAATACTCAATAATTGTCTTTGACCCTGACTTAAATTTGAGCCTCCTTCAGAAAGTATGGCATCATAGGCACCCTTCATCTGCCCAATAAAGCCATCACAGTGGCATTTTATAGAAGCATCTATAATATCTTTTTCTGTTGCAGAACTATTCGAATACTTAAGATTATTTCTTATCGTATCATGAAATAATACGGTATCTTGTAAAACAATCGCTGTATTTCTTCTAAGCTCTTCTTTATCTATATTTTGAATATCTACTCCATCGATTAAGATATTTCCTTGATCCACATCGTAAAACCTCATCAATAGATTTACGACCGTTGTCTTTCCAGAGCCTGTATGTCCTACAAGAGCAATTTTTTCTCCGCTATGAATATCTAAATTAAAATCAAATAAGACTTGTTTTCCATTAGCATAAGAAAAATTCACATTAGAGAAGGTTATATTTCCTTCTTTATTCTCCATAGCTTCAGTTCCTGAATTATTTTCTTCTTGACTATCAAAGATGATGAACACACGCTCAGCAGAGGCAATCGCAGTTTGAAGTTGTCCATATAAAGAGGCAATTTCATTTAATGGTCTTGAAAATTCCTTAGCATAAATAATGAAGGCAGAAATTACACCAATAGATACAATATCTTTTGTTGCAAAATATCCACCAAAGGCAGCAATAATAACAAATCCGATATTGCTGATTGCATTCATAATAGGTCCCATAGAACCACCCAATATCTCTGCAATAATTCCAGTATTTGTCAGTTGTTTGGAAGTATCTGCAAATTCTTCTATTATATCTTCTGCCTTAGAGTAGCTTGCAACCGTACGATAGCTTGTTACCATTTCTTCTACTGTACCATTTAATTTTCCTAAAAGGATTTGTCTACGTTTAAAGTATTTTTTCATTGCCTTAGATAATATCTTCGTAGCAACTATAGTTAATAAAATCACAACTAAAGATAGACTTGCAAGCTGCCAAGAGGTAATAAACATCATAATCAGTGTTCCTATAATCATCATTATACCATTAAACAAAGAGCTTAAGCTTTGTGCAAGTGTGTTTGAAATATTATCTACATCATTTGTCATTCTGCTCATGATATCTCCATGAGAGTGTGTATCAAAATAAACAATCGGCAAATGAATGATTTTATGGAATAAGTCACTTCGCATTCTCTTAACTATTTTTTGAGATAAAATAGCACCGATTAAACCTTGAATCAAATTGAATAAGGATAAGAGAATAAATGCTCCTATCATCCAATAAAGATATGGATATAAGGCATTAAAGTCTTTATTATCAATAGAATCTATTGCAGCACTTTGTAATCTTGGCGTAATTACATGACATAAAACAACGACTAATATTGCTAAAAACAAAATAGATACAAGAGGTAATTCTCTTTGAAAATACTTAAAGAGTCTTAAGATAGTACCTCTTCTGTTTTCAGCCTTTTCTCCCATGCCAAAGCTTCTAGGTCCTCTTCCTCCAAAACGGAGAGAGGGGGCTTGAGTTAAAGAAGACGGGGCACCTTTTTGATTGGTTGCTTGAAGAAGCATATAAAGCTCAATTTTTTCTTCTTCTGACAGTTCATTTAATAAAGAATCCTTTTCTTTTAAAATCATATTTTTAGTTTCATCAGAAAGCTTTCCTTCTTGATTTAATTCTTTTTTAGATTGATTGATTAGCTCCAAAAATTCTTTTTTATTCATTTCCTACACCCCCTTTTAACTGAGAGTTATAGATTTCTTGATAGATTTTACTACTTTCTAAAAGCTCTTTGTGATTCCCTCTATCTACGATTTTACCATGCTCTAAAACAAAAATGATATCTGCATTCATGACAGTAGAAATTCTTTGAGCAATAATGATTTTTGTTTTTTTCTTATGCTTTTCATTTAAGTTTTGGAATACCTTGGCTTCCGTTTTAAGATCTAAGGCACTGGTTGTATCATCAAAGATCAGAATCTCAGATGGCTTTAAGATTGCTCTAGCAATACTGATTCTTTGCTTTTGTCCACCAGAAAGGCTCATTCCCTTTTCTGCAACAACTGTATAATATCCTGCCTCCTTAGAACTAATGAATTCATCTGCACAGGCAATTTTGGCTGCATCAATAATTTCTTCCTTAGTAGCTGATGGCTTACTGAAACCAATATTTTCATAAATAGTTTTAGAAAATAATTCACTTTTTTGTAAAGCAATCGATATCTTGCTTCTTAAATATTCTAAAGAATACTCTTTGATGTCGACATCGTCAATAAAAATATTTCCTGCACTTACATCATAAAAGCGTGGTATTAACTGTACTAAAGAGGATTTACCACTTCCTGTTGAACCTAAGATTCCAATCGTTTGACCACTTTCAATAGTAAAGCTTAAATCCTTTAAAACAGGAACATCTTCTTGATCTGGATAGGAAAAACTAACATTTTGAAATTCTATCTTACCAAATGAGGAAGTTTCCTCTTTAAAGCTACCATCTGAAATGATAGGAAGCGTACGAAGAATTTCTTTAATTCTGATACTTGAGGCTTGAGCACGAGAGGCAGTTTGAAATAAATTAGCCATATTTAAAACTGCCATCAAAATTCTAGAGATATAAGTAATGGCTGCCATAATTTGACCTGTCGTCATTCCTTGATTTGTCTTAACATTGATTCCTCCAACATAAATAATGGCAACAATACTCAAATTTAATATAATATTGGTTATCGGCTGCATCAAGCTAAATAGCTTTAAAACATACCTTTGTGTTCCTACTAAACTAGAGTTTGCCTCCTCAAAACGTTCTTCTTCATATTCTTCTTTTACATATGCCTTAACCACTCTAGCTCCTGATACATTTTCTTGAAGAACGGAATTCAAATCATCAATTTTCTTTTGTAATACTTTAAATTTAGGACTTGCCTTACGAATAAAGATAATGACAAAAAGGATGACAAGAGGAAGGGAACATGCGAGTACAATACCAAAACTTAAATCTAGCATCAGCATACAAAAAATTCCACCACCAAAGAGCATAAAAGTACGAACGAAGCCACGAATTAAAAGACCAACTAAGTTTTGAATTTGTGTTACATCATTTGTAATTCGTGTTACTAAAGAGCCTGTATTAAAATAATCGGTTTGTTCAAAGGATAAATGCATCACTCTTCTAAAACAATCACACCTTAAATCGTTGGCAAAATTTTGGCTGCAGAGGTTAGCAAATACACCACTTAAAACACCAAAGATTCCACCTAAAACAACTAATCCTATCATAATGAAACCATTGGTCAATATGATATTGATATCAGGCATCCCATTGTTATTGAGTCCATTTACACCTTCATCTATAATTTTAGTTAAATAACTAGGTTGAAGCAAATCCATACAAACTTCACCAATCATAAAGATAGGAGCCCATATGGCAAAATACCAATATTTTTTAATATATTTGAGCATAGTCTTCTCCTTTCCAATCTTTATAAAGTCGAGCTAATAAATCAAATAATTCATCACATTCTTTATCACTTAAAGAAGAAAAGAGACTAGCATTCTCAAATTCATATTCTTCAATTAAAGAATTTACTTTCATTAGTCCTGATTCTGTCAATTCTAATAGCACTCTTCTTTTATCCTTAGGATCCTTCGTTCTTGTTATCAACCTGCTTGTTTCCATCTTCAATAATATCTCTGATAAGGAACCCGCCTTTATATGCAAACAGTCTAATAGCTCACCTTGAGGAAGCATTGGATGATTCTTTAAGATCAATAGGATTCTATATTGTCCAAGTTTCTTTCCCTTTTGATGATGTAAAAAATGTCCACACTTTTGTAATAAACCAAGCAATTCTCTTCTTTCCATAAAGCATCACCTAATCTATTTTACATCATTTCATCAAAAATATCAAGGTACCTAACTAATTTATCTGTATAGAAATTTGACAAAGAATGACACATATTATAAAATTATTATGTGAGGTGATTTACATGTCCAAAAATTATGAAAAAATACTGCCAGAAGGATATAATGAAATTTTCCACATTGATGCTAAAAACAAAAAAACTGGTTTAGTATTTACTCTATTTTCTTTAGTGTTAACAATTTTACCACTAGCAATTCTCTTACTAATATATTTCTGTACAAAGGAGTTTGAATTTGAACTTTCCTATAAAACTTCGCTATATTTGTTAGCTCTAGCAATAGCTATGATACTTTATATAGTACTCCATGAGCTAGTTCATGGTATAGCGTATAAAGCTCTTACCAAACAAAAGCTTACCTTTGGTATCAGCTGGAGCTGTGCATATTGTGGTGTGCCTAATATTTATGTATATCGTAAAGCATCTATGATAGCACTTATAGCCCCATTTACAGTATTTAGTCTTTTATTTGGTAGTTTAGTAATTTGGTTTTACTTTTTGGATGGTGCTTTATTTTTTCTAATGTCTCTTCTTTTTTCAATCCATGTAGGTGGATGCGTTGGGGATTTGTATATGTTTACTTTATTTTTATTTAAATATAAAGATAAAATCCTTCTTATGAAGGATACTGGACCAGAACAATTTTTATATCAAAAAACAGAATAAAACATATTTAAAAAGGGGGCGTCAAATGACACCCCTAAACCATTTAATCTCCACCTAAAGACATTAAATATGTAAAATAACTAAACGCTCCGCTTAAAATGATTAAACTCGCAATTAAGCAACAACTATAAAATATCTGATTTAATTTTATTTTCTTTACAAAGCAAACTAGAATATATACAATATCTAAAGTTAATATTAGTGTTGATACTACTGCCAAAAATATACCAAGTCCTTGATGACAAATAAATAATTGTGTTACATATACATAAGGATCTAAAAGAGTTAATAGTAATATACTATTAATAATTTTTAGGGGCAGAGATTCTTTCTTAAAATAAAATGTATTCACATTCATCCACAGAAGGAATAGGTAAAATGCCAAAAATACTAAATAATACATTGGCACAAAAATGGACAGTAAAACATATGCTAATATTAAAATAATTGTAATACTTATACAACCAAAATGATTCATAGTATAAGAACCTCCCCTATTCATATAAATATTCTAAAACCACAGGATTTTGAATCCTATCATTTAATTCATCCAAATCACAAGATAAATAGGATGCCAAAGTCACGGCATTAAAAAGAGAATTCCCCCTCTTAGTATAGTTTGTCCCACCACTATAATCGTCGTAATCAAAATAAAACCTTTCTTTTAACGTTGTATTATCATTTTCTGCATTACCCCAAATTAAGTACGGGATAATATCTTTTATACGATGCAAAGTACTATCTGCTGGTGGAGCAAAATTATATGTTCCCATTACAGTAGGACTAGTTACCATTATTGCCCCAGCACTACTACCATTATACACAACTTCAAATCTATATAAATTCCCAATATTACATGTATGCTTAACATTTTTTGTATTAGATGTATCGCCGTCATACTCTCCTATTTTATGAAAGTATGCATTACTATCCCAAATCATACCATATCCAAACCTCATAGTAAAATCATTTTTTCTCGGATTAGGCAAATCAGTAGGATTGTTATCGTTTCTACGATAATGAGTAGTTTTTGTTATTTCAAACAAAGTATTTGAATCGTTCGTCTTATATATAATCAATTTTCGATTATCAATTAAAGTTACTTTATAATAGTCTTTCTTATTTACTGAATATTCTATCGTCTTTTTTGCTGCATAATTATTAGGAAGTCCATATCCACTTCCATTATAATATCTATAAAATGTAGAACTACTCCAAGTCTGTCTAACCCCATTATAACTAATATCAATTTGCAATTTGAGTCTTTCAAAATCATCTGTATACCCATCTGGATATAATGAAGAAGTCTGATACTTAAAGCAAACACTATAAACTGTAGCAACATTAGAAGTTGTATTATCAATTGAATATGTAACACCACGCTGACGCAAAATAGCTTCGTAATTTGTATTTCCCTTTACTATATCGTTAATTATTAAACCATATTTATACAACTCAGGATTATAAAAAGGGTCCTCAATATTAATAAAATTCTCGTTTACTTTCTTCAAATTATCAAAGACACTTCCTAACATTTTTTCTTTTGAGGAAATGTTAAAACTCGGTGTACTTGCATGAATGCTTAAATTAAAATGAAGAAAGCAAGTCACTCCGATGACAAAAACCAAAAATAATCTTTTCATAATTATATTACCTCTTCTCTTTCTATTTATTTTAACAAATAAATCTAATTTACAAGAAAATTATAACATAATTTTTTTCCAAATCAATATTTTTCTTTCGACACATTTCGACACCATTTCGACTTATGAAATAAAAATATTTAATATCAAAATTCTATTTTTAGAAATAAACACTATCTTTTATCATTCATTAATTTTCTAATTTCAAAAAAGTGAAGATTTTTAATTCGCTCACTTTTATGGACAATTCCCGTATTTAGTCTTTTATTTTGTGGTTCAGTAATTTGGTTTACTTTTTAGATGGTGCTTTATTTTTTTCTAATGTCTATTCATTTTTTCTTAACAAAATGAATATATTTCTAGAAAAATGTTTGGAAATTCAAATAAAGCAAATAATTTCAAATACATTACAAATTTTATAAGTCCTTTTTTAATTTACACATTATTTCATTATTTTTGTTCATCTTTAACAAGACGTATGTCCTTAAACTTTTTGATGTATTGCTTTACCTTCTTAATTTCTTCACTGCGTTCAATTAAGCTAACATCTGCTGCTTCCCAAACTAGAAGTGTTCCACTGATATTAATCACGTCAAAGACGATTTGTGGCCATTCTAAACGACTTAAGAAATAGCTTGCGAGAAGCATAACTATTCCACCGAATAATAAGGAAAGGCTTGTGATGTGCTTTCTTTTTCTTTCTAATGTAAATCCATAAATCTTCAGCATTAAATTTTTTTTAAGAATATGTTCTACTTCTTCAAATTGATATTCTCCTAAATCTTTAATATGGATTAAAAAATGAATTTGATATTTTCTTGGAACTAAGGTTAATATTTCATTAATCTTATCAAAGAGTATTTCATTTAACTTCTCAACCTTATCATTTCCAATATTTTGATCGATAAGTTCGGAGAATGTATCATAATATAATTCTGCAGTTAAGATATTCCCATCAACAATGAAATAATCCTTTAAAATTTCTCTTGTCCATTCTTGAGTCTTATGTAAAGATAATTTATTCATACAGCTTTTACTCCTAGCAAATTAATTTTGATGATTTATTTTTTGAGAAAGAATTAAAGGATACCTAATTAATTTATCACTATTTAAATTCTCATGATGAAGATTGATTAAAGTAATTTGGTGATTATCATACGTAGTATAATAATAGATTCCTTTGGTTGCATTCATACATGAGGTATAGATGGTTATCTCATAGGATCCATTCTCTAATATACAACAGCCTCTTTGTTGGTCTACTGAACCTAATATATGAAAAAACTGACTTACACTAGATTCTTCAGTATCTAAAGATTTAGAATTTAATTTCACAAAAGCTGCTCTTACAAATCGTGAGGTTGAAGATAAATCTCCTGGTAAACCTATGGCCCCCATACCTCTACTAAAAGGTTTAAGCTTTAGTTCTTTACAAAAGGTAGATTTAGGCGTCTCAGGAGTTAAAGACATATACCTATTTAATTCTAATAGTTGAAATGGAAAAGGCGGATTGTTTGTTAAAACGCCTACAGGATTATCATAAATTTTTAATCCATCTATAACAGACTCAATTGTAATGGCTTCAGTTTCATCTGCTAAAATAAAATGGAGTTCAGATGCAGGCAAGTCTTTAGAAAAACTCTTCTTTGTAATATTTATATCTTTAAGGAGTTTTTTAGCTTCAGCAACTGTTGCACAAGTAGATAGAATATAAGGAATAAATTCATACTGAGCAACATTAATTTTATTCTCTTGTTCTTCAAAATATACTGCATTTCCAACAAAGTTTAGTCCTGCCATCGCAAGCCCCTTTTCATTACATGCATCATAATAAAGAGGATAATCATTTTGAACATAGGCCATTCCTATAATTGCATATTTACTTTTCCAATCAAATGTATACCCTCTTGGAGTGATTACTACTTCTTCATGATAGGAATAATCATAATCTAGTGTTCTTCCAAAATAAAAATCCTTTGTTTTATAGCTGACAGCTGTACACATATTCCCACTTCCTTTTTTTATAGTTTATAATCTATTGTAATTAACTCATATTCTCTAAAGCCTAAGCCAATTTCTTCTGCCGCTTCAAGGGTATGTAATCCATGTTGACGCTCTACTCTTGCAACAAAATGGTCTCTTCCTCTATCCTTAGATTGATATACCATATCAATAGAAGCTTGATCTATAGCTAGAGGGTCTAGGGAAATCATCATACCAATATCCCGCATACAAGGATCTTCTGCAACTGCACAACAATCACAGTCCACAGATAAATTCACAAGCATATTAATATAGACAATATTTCCTTTAAAAAACTCTACCACGGATAACGCAGCATCGGCCATAGCTTCTAAAAAGTCATCCTGTTTTGCAACATTGTCCCAAAGAATTGTTTGGTCTTGAGTAACACCTGCAGTATGAATATAGGCCTTGCCACTAGAGGAGGCACAGCCAATAGACAATTGCTTTATAGCTCCACCAAAGCCACCCATAGGGTGTCCTTTAAAATGGGATAGCACAAGCATTGAATCATACTTTTGGATATCCTTTCCTACAATGTTTTTCTTTATTCTTTTACCATTTGGAATTGTAAATTCTAAATCCTCTTTAGCATCTAAAATGTCAACACGAAAGTATTTTGTCCAACCATGATATTTCATTAGTTCTATATGCTTATCTGTAGTATTTCTTGCCCCCTCATAAGCCGTATTGCATTCTACTACAGTTCCAGAAATATGCTCTATAATGGGACGCACAAATTCAGGCTTAACAAAATTCTGATTTCCTTTTTCTCCTGAATGAAGCTTTACTGCAACATTACCTTTAAGTGTAAAGCCTAATGCTTTATACAATCTTAATAGTCCTTCTGCATCTACTTGTTTCGTAAAATATACCTTTGATTTCATTTTGCAAATACCTCCTTGTATTTTTTTAAATAATTTTCATATAAATAGTATATCAAAGAAATACTATTTATACAAGAAAAGGACACATAATTCATTTGATTTTAAGTGTCCTTAAATATTAAATACTTTATTGAATTTCTTTCAATATTTTTTCTTGAATGTGATTTGGTGCCTCTTCATAGCCATAGAATTGCTGATAGAAATAACCACTACCTTGAGTCATAGATTTTAAGTCATTCACATATTCTAATATTTCGCGTTCAGGAACTAAAGCAGTTATTTTTTGATCCTTCACGGAATTGATTTCCATTCCTGAAATTCTTCCTCTTCTAGAGTTTAAATCAGATAAAATTGTACCAACATCATCACTATGAACTGTAACTGTTACTTGAAGGATTGGTTCTAATATCACTGGCCTACATTTCATATAAGCATCTTTAAAAGCTAAGATAGATGCCATCTTAAAGGATAATTCATTAGAGTCTACTGCATGATATTTTCCGTCTTTTAAGCATGCATGAACTCCTATTACTGGAAAACCAGCCAGTAAGCCTTTTTCACAGGCTTCATTAAAGCCTTTTTCAACTGCTGGGAAATAGTTTTTAGGAACAGTACCACCAAATACTTCTTCAGTAAAGGTATTTTCTTTAGCTGGTGAAAAATCCATTTCTACCACACCATAAAATCCTGAACCACCACTTTGTTTAATGTATCTTCCTGTACCATGAGCTGAAGTTTTAATCGTTTCACGATAAACTACCTTATAATCGTTAATAGATACATCAAGCTTATATGCATTTTTCATACGCTCTAAAATATAAGTTAAATGGCCTACACCTAAAGTCCCTAAAAGGAGCTGATTGGTTTCAATGTTTCTTCTTACCTCTAAGGATTTATCCTCTAGCATCATTTTAGCCAAAACTCCACCAAGCTTATCTACATCAGCTTTACTCTTAGCCTCTAAAGCCTTAAAGTAAACTGCTCCTGGGAATTCAATTTCAGGATATTTTATAAAATTCTTTGGTGAGCATAAAGTCATAGAGGTTTCAAGTCCTTCAACCTTATTCATTACACCAATTTCTCCTGCCATAAGCTTTTGAACAGCGGTTTGCTTATTTCCACAAAGCTTAAATATTTGTCCTACAGTAAAGGTTTTATTTATATTGGCTATTAAAACTTCATCCCCTGAAGTCAAGACACCTGAATTCACTTTAAAAATACTTGTGGTTCCAGAGTAGGAGTCAACATAGGTTTTAAATACAAATGCTGAAAAAGGCTCGTCATTTAAGGTTTTACGCTGAACTTCTTTACCATTTAGATCATAACCAACAATCGGATTTAAATCAGATGGATTTGGAAGATAGTCTTCTAACATCTGAAGCGTTGTATGAACTCCTATATTTTTCGTTGCACAACCTACTAATACTGGAATTAATTCTCCTGCAAGAACACCAGAACGTAAGCCTTTTTGAATTTCTTCATGAGTTAAAGCTTCTCCCATAAAGAATTTATCTAAAAGTTCTTCAGAGGTTTGAGCCACTGCTTCTACCATCATATTATTTAACTCAAAAACCTTTAATTTTTTATCATCGTAGATTTCTGCATCCTCACAATCATGACCATTATATTTTCTAGCCTTTAAGGTAACAACATTTACAAAGCCATCAAAGCTATCATTATGCCCCATTGGATAACAAAAAGGAATAGCATTTTTTCCAAGCTTTTCACGAATTTCTGTTAAAATATTTTCGAAAACCACATTCTCCTTATCCATCTTATTGACAAAAAGAATCGTAGGAATATTTCTTTTTCTTAATAAATTCCAGTGCTTTATGGTTTCTACCTCAACTCCACTTGAAGCATCCATAACCAAAATAGCTCCTTTAACCACATTTACTGCAGAGATTGCTTCGCCAATAAAATCATCATTTCCTGGAATGTCAATAAAATTGATTGTGCAATTCTTACTCTCCACAGGAACGATAGATAATCGTACAGAGCCTAATCGGTTCTGTTCCTCAGCTAAATAATCACTAACTGTATTTTTTCTTTCTACACTGCCCTTAGGACGATTGGTAGAAACAGAGTATAATGCTTCTACTAAAGAGGTTTTTCCACTCCCTTGATGGCCTAAAACTGCAACGTTACGGATTGTTTTCTCACTCATATTATATTTTTCCTTTCTGTTGTAAACGTTTTCTTTAATCTTATTATACCATAGAGTAGAAGGAATGAAAAGAAAATTATGTAAATTCATTTAAAACGAATTTTTATATGCTAAAGTATTATACAAGGACCCGTAAAATAATTTCATAATTTTCTAATCTCCAAATTGTACCTTCTTCTTTTGTTGCAACATCAAAATCAGTATGGAGTAATATGAAATCTAAATGAATTTCTTCTTTTTTTAAATTCGTTTGGTATTGATTTAGATTTTCTCCAACTAAGAAAATAGAAGCACTATCTATATTTGGAATATCATTTGCTGTTGAAACAGCTCCAAAGATAGACCCATCCTCATAGGAAAGAAGTGATGAAGCACTTGCTTTTTTCACACCTGCTCTTGAACTGTTTTGAAAAAAGCCTATCACTTGACCAAAATTTTTTTGTTCTGGATTAGCTTCGTTTTTATAAAGCTTGACATGAGTAACTGCGTTTTGGATTTCAGTTCTTAGATACCCAACAACTCCACCGACATTTTCATTTCCATATATATTGGCTAAAACATAAATGTCTTTTACATACTGCTTATAGGCTGAATTATCCATAGAGTAATCCATAAAGCCAATGGCACCACCAACATTTTTTCTACCAATGATTGTAGAATTTATTACAGCACACTCTAATACTTTAACATCTTGGCTAGAGCTTGTAGTAAGCTTACCTACAATCCCTCCTACTCTAGAATCAGAATCCTTTGATTCAATTGTTGAATCAAAAATATAGACATTTTCAATAGAGCCCTTTAAATCTGCAGCTAAAACTGCAGTGCCATGATTCATATGAGGAGTTAAAGATGTATTTATGACTGAAGCATTTTTAAAAATTGTATTCTTAAAAGTACCATTATTTATTCTTTTATATAAGGCAAGGTATTCTGTGTCTCCAATTATCTTTACATTATAAATTGTATGACCCTGTCCATCAAAAGTACCCTTAAAATCTGTGGTGATCATAGATATTTCTCTATCCGAATTTAAAATAATATCGCTATAAAGCATAACTTTTAAATCTGTAGTTGTTGAAATTAAGCCTTGGTTTGAAGCTTCTACATAATAATAAAAATCAGATGCATTATATATATTAATAAGCTTTTTATTTATGCTAGTTAAATTAAAGTGAACCCATTTTTCAGTTTTGATCGTCTTAGAAACCACCTCATCACTAGCTGGATTATACACGTAAAAATAATAGGTTGTATCTTCTATCAAGCCATCCATTTGCAAAAGACTTTCAGTAGTCGCTTGAGTTAAATCAGCTATACTAGGATTTTCAATTTGTTCCTTTCCAAACCAATACTTGATTTCAGAATGGTTTGGATTATCAATTTCTATATTCACTTGAGCGTATTCTACTTCACCCAAAGAGATATTTATAAAACTGTCATTTACCTCTTCTTTTGGATAAAATGAAGCTTGGATTATTTTTGATTCTACTTGTCCATTAACACAAAGAACATAAACATAATTCATTTGATTCCATAAAACATCTGTCAAAGGAATCATTAAGTTTAAACTTTGATTAGAATTTTTTAAAGCTTCTAAGGAAGGCTGGATTTCTTTATCAGAAAGTAAATAATATACCGTTATATTTGTATTAGATGAGCTAACGGATAAAAAATAGTTTGACTGCTTAGAAACAACTTCTACTTCTAAGCTATCTTGTGGAAGAACAAAAGAACTTGAGGTATCTACAATTTGAATAGATTCTTTCATACTTTCAAAATCATTTTCTTCAAGCAAAAAGTGTTCTCCTTTACAATTTATACCGATTCCTTTTTTGCAGGCAATAAACTGATTTTTCCTAATGACATAATCATCAGGAATACCTAATATAGCTGGTCCCCAGACAGTGCCATAAAGGATGGTTATGGCATAATTCAAGACGTTTGTAAAAGAATTTTTAATTATTTTTACACTGCTTGCTTCACTACATTTAATTCCACTACTAGAAACATCTTTTATCTTGTTATTATAAATTACAGTTTGTTTCGTTCCTAAAAGAATATCTATTCCTCTTAAACCACCTATAATAGAATTATCATGGATGAATGTATTTCTTCCTGTGGCATCATGTGTAGCACCACTATTTCCAAGACCAATTCCAGCTCCCTTACGAGTGTTTTTAATTTCATTATAACAAATTTCATTAGAGTATTCTTCCTCACCATGCATATCTATTGCATCTAAAAGAATATCAAGAAAAGTGTTATTTCGAATCAAATTATTATGAGAATAATATTGAATTAAAGTTCCATGTCTCAACCATGGTCCTAAAAATTGACAATTTTCAACTACGTTAAAACAAGAATCGTATAATGTGTCTGTACAATCTTGGTCATGATTTATGCCTTGAATACATACACCATAGCCACTTCCACTCCCACCTAAGCAGGTAGCTTTTTGGAAGGTAGATGAACGTACAACGACCTCCTTTATTTTGGCTATTCTAATACCAGACCTACGGAATTTTTCTACTAATACATTTTCTATCAAAATGTTTTTCCCCTGTTCCTCTGGATTAGAAATTGTTCCACCTGTTGCGGCAGTGATTCCATACTTAGGCCCTGTATAAACATCTGATGTTAAATTTTGATCATCTTGATTTGGAAGGAAAGCATCTGGGGTGTTTGAAGAAACTGTTAAATTTTTAATTGCAACATTTTTAACATTTACTGCAGCAATAACAGTTGTTGATTTAGTTTCATTATATTCTTCACTAAAGCAAGAAATCAAAACCACTCCATCCTTAGATTCTCCAAGTAATGTGATGTTAGATTTTAAAATAATATGAGCATAATATTCAGAAGATGCCTTACTAGAATTATAAAAATAATACTTCCCATTAGGGATGTATATAGTATCGCCAGCTGCAGCTTTAGCGATAGAGGCTTTAAAAGCATTATAGTTGTCAACAGAAGAATCATTTGGTACTGCTCCATAATCTAAAACATTGATTTTATTTCCACTTTCTTCTATCACCTTAGGCATACTGTGAGAATTTCCATCTTTTTCATATAGACCTGGCATATTCCAAGAGCCTTCAAAATATTCCATAAACTGCTCATATATCGAAGATAGTGGTGTTGTGCTCTTTGTTATAATATTTGTTTCTACCCCTTCTTTTAAGGCATAAACATAAACTCTATATTCCTTTGACTCTAAAAGATTTTCAAATAGAACCTCATCTTCATATAAAGTGCCTAATTCTTTAATTTCTTCTTTTGTATAATCCATTTCGTCAGAACTCAATATATACCAAATATTTATATCTCCTAGGTTACTATGAATCGTAAGCTTTAGCTGCCCGGCTATAGAGGTTGAATCAAAAGAAACCTGAAGATCAATAGGAAGAACATTTTCTTTAGTGATGATTTCCTTTTCTACAATTTCTGTTTCTGAGGTAGATGTTTTGCTAAATAAATAGATATAATATTTTGTATTTTCTTCTAAATTGTTAATTTTAAAAAGAGATTGATTTGTGTGAAATTCAAAATTTTCTTTTTCTATATCAATTTTAGTTAACGAATACATATAATATGTTGTTACGTTCTGACCACATGTCACTTCAATCTGAATTTCACCAAAACTATCCGTATTCTCAATTTCATAAAAAACATCAAGCTTTTCCAACAAGATTTTTTCCCATTTCGCATATAAAATGATATCTGAAGTTAGCTTTGTTCCTTTTATAGCTTTATTTTCTAGTTTTTCATCTAAATACCAGCCTTGAAAGCTATATCCTTCAAAAGTTAATACTGGTAATTGAGGAATCACTGTTTGATTTTCTATGCTATCTAGCTTTTCCCCATAGCCATTATTGATAAAAGTAATGCTATATCTTTCATCTATCACAGGAGGGGTAGGTATTTTTTGTTTTTCCCATTTTGCATATAAAATAATATCTAAAGTTAGTTTTGTTCCTTCTATAGCTTTATTTTCTAGTTTTTCATCTAAATACCAACCTAAAAAGCTATATCCTTCAAACGTTAATACTGGTAATTGAGGAATCACTGTTTGATTT
>JAMPGQ010000047.1 GCA_023663825.1 Anaeroplasma bactoclasticum | reverse complement strand
ACTCCTAATAAGTCACCTAAAATTGACAACATGAGGAAGTTTTTTCACAGCCCCTTTATATTTAGTCTGTTGTTTCTAATAAATTATGAGTATTATCCTTAATAAAACCCTTTTCAATTAAGCTTTCTGTATTTTCATAAGGAAGAGAGTAATCTATAGTCATAGTATCTAATCTTTGTAATTGATATTGTTCAGCTAATAACAGATTAATTAAATCTTTAGCATAACGAAGACGTCTATCATTAGATATACGATATAAACAAGGTGTTTTTGTTTTTGAACTACGAATAGATAAGTCCTTTACCTTATATTTGGTATCCTCAAATTGCTTTGGATCTAATGCTAAACATAAGCATAAGGTCTTCCCACGCACCACAAAAGTAGCTACTGCGTTTCTTCCATAACGAAAAGCTTCTTTTTTCCAGCTGATTTTACTTTTTACACCTTTATAGGATAAAAGATAATTCTTTAATTCTGAGTATCTAGCCTTTAATAAATCAGGAGCTTGAATCAATCTTGCAGTAAAACTTCTATTATATCTTACTACAATTCCATTTACAACCTCAACATCAATAACCTCTTGGTCGTCATCAACTAAAGTTTCCTCTTCTTCCTCTCCTAAATCTTCTTGTTCTGTTTCTTCTAAAGAAGGCTCAACAACAACTGAAGTAGAAATAGGCTCAGCATTCATTTCAGGCTTATTAGCAGATTCACCAACAATACGAATTAAATCCCGTTCAATCAAAGTATCTGTAGTCTCAAAAGGCAAGGAAAGCGTGTAATCTAGAGTAGCACGTTCTAACTTTTCAATTCGACCTTCTATTAATGTCATATCAATCAAATCCATAGCATAATGGAAACGTCTTTCATTGGATATACGATATAAGCAAGGTGTTTTTGTTTTTGGACTACGAATAGATAAATCATTTACTTTATACTTTGTATCTTCAAATTGCTTTGGATCTAATGCTAAGCATAAGCATAAGGTCTTCCCACGGATTACAAAAGTGGCAAAGGTTTTTCTCCCAACTCTAAAGCTTTCTTTTTTCCAGCTAATTTTACTCTTTACACCCTTATAGGATAAAAGATAATTCTTTAATTCTGAATACCTCTTCTTTAATAAATCAGAGGCTTGAATCAATCTTGCAAGAAAACTTCTATTATATCGTACAATATTTCCATCGACAAGAACCTCATCGACGACATCCTGATCCTCATCTACCATGACAGTATCTAAAGACTCCTCAAGCTGCTCCTGTGGTTCTTCCACAGGTGCTCCCATATTAAAGAATGGTCTGTAAGGTGTTGTATCAGATGAAAATTTTGGATTAGAACGCATATCAGCTAATTGCTTTAAATAAAGCTCACGTTGCTGTTGAAGCAATTTTGTATAAAGCTTTCTTTCTCCACGTCTATGAAAATATATGAACAAGACAATATTTAAAATAATCAGTAACAACCCAACCACAGAAACTACAATTAAGATAATGGATTGTTGAGGGTTGAAAAATGAAGCTAAAATATTATTCATGATCTGTTCCTCCATCTACTGGTTCTGTTTGATTTTGTTCTTGATTTTTAGCCTCTTCTTCAGTTTGAGCCTCTAAATCTAAGTTCTCATTTAACAAAGCATCAGCTGCCAATTCTTCTTCGAGTTCCTTTTTTTTCTTTCTTCTATGAAGTAAATATTGAACAAGAATTGCTATGGCAGCTACACCTGCTATAATTCCAATAACACTAACAACGATAATGAATACTGTATCCCAACCGACAACAAACCAGTCAAAGACAACAGAATCTACTGAAGAATCACTCCACTCAAAGTTAGTTGGATCTTTTAAAGTAACTGTAACCTTAAATGAGCCACCATAGGTTGTTTTATTTCCCTCAATATTCATAGTCTCTTCATCAAAGCCAACTGGGATAAATGTTAATGTACCACCGTTGACCATAAACATACTTGTGTTCATCGTTGGTTTAGCAATTTGTTTACGAGCTACATTCCAGTATATAATAGCATCTCCATTATCAAGAGTTGTTCCTTCTTCCCATGTATAGTTCAAAGAATCATTTAAAACAAATTTTACAACATATGTATTTGCATTTAAGCCATAAACAGAAACTGTATTTCCTAAGGAAGAGTCTCCATCATAAAGCATACGCATAGTTGAAGAATTATAGCCTTGAATCTCAGCTTGTAATCTCGAACCTGTATAAATTGTATTTGGATTATCTCCATCATTAACAAGAACAATTGTTGGAGAAGAGATAGAAGCCTTAAGTATATGGAATTCTTGTGCAGAGCTTGTTACAGAATAATAATTATCCGTTTGAGGAGCACTGATTTTTACCCAATAAGTTCCTGCATTTGTAGGAAGAGTTGAAGTATAATTACCATTTTCTTGATTAGAATATGTATAAGTAAAGTCATTTGAAGTACCAAATTTAATATCTGCTGAAGGTAAATTCTTGGATACATCATAAGCCCCATATACCCAATCTTGAATTTTTACTTCACTTTCAAATGAGTTATATCCACGAACGATTTCAAATGGAATCTCACATGTTGCACCATCAACAGAGGCCCACTTATAATTTGCTGAATCTCTTAATGTTAATGGAATAGTATAACTACCTACATTTTCAAAATTTGTAGCACCAGTATTATAAAGTCCCTCAAAACTATAATCTGTTACAACAGGAATAACAATATCACCTGTATACTCCATTGGATTAGCAAATAACACTTCTCTATTAGTATCATCCAACACTTTCTTTTCTACGACAAAGGAAACGCTTGGTGTACCCATATTAGTTACAAGTGTAAAATCATTTGTTTGAGTTGAAACCGCAGTAGCATGATAATTACCAGCAAGAGATGGCTCAGATGACCACATTTCTTCATTTGTGTGTACCCAATTTCCATCATTTGAACTACCCCAGTAATTGAAACGAATTTTAGGAGTGTGCTCAGAATCAAACTCTGCTAATATATCTCTATCATCAACAGTTGCATAAACACCTGTTAATGATACTCTAGCAATGACTCCTTGATATACACCACCACCAGCTTCAACAGTAATATAAATACTTAATGGTCTTATTGTATATACACCTGATCCAAAAACAGAGACATTATAATTCTTACTAGTTGCGTACGCATCAGCATCTGCATTAACCTTATAGGATGTAGCAGAATTATATTTGCTTGTTAAATCTAAACGATTATCTTCAACATTTAATTGAATATTTAAATCATCTAAAGTATCCCCATCAACTAATTCACCATAAACAATACGTTTATCAACCTGAGTTAAATCAACTAGCTCACCATAAGTAGAGGATGCATCGCCTAATACAAGTGTTATATTTCTCTTATTGACAACAAAATCACCTGCTGAAGCAACAATACGATAATTATCAGATGTTAAGCCATATACTTCTCCATTTTCTTCTACTAATTGGATAAAGTATTCTTCTCCTACCTCAAGCTTTGTAGGATTATCAATAAGCTCATACTTCACTTGAGATACTGTGACAGATGATTCGTCATCTGTAGAAATGAAGCCTTGGAAGCTAAAGCTATATCCAGCTCCACCAACTACACTAAATGCATCACCATAAGTTATAGAACCTGTTGCAGTAGCAACTAATTCTTTTCTTTCAATTGTAAATTCAATTTCTTCACTAATCGCAGCTATACCTTCGCTACCAGCAAAATAGTTGGTAGTTGCAGGGCTTAGAGCTCTAACCTTATAGGTCCCAGCCATAGAAGGCTTTTCTTCTACCCATTCGTCATCAACAAAATATTGAATGATTACGTTATCACTATAAGTTGAAGTCGCTAGTGGGTCTGCATACGCATCACCATAAGTCAAGTTAGCTAAGTCACTTGGATCAAAGCTTGTAATTTCATTATCATCTGCTGGAACAATCTTCCAAACAAAGCTGTTTGTTAAGCCTGACTCTAATGAATAATTATCATTATCTACTAAGCTAAAGGAAATTGTATATCCACCCTCAACAACATCGGTTGCTAAAACAGCCATACCATTTGTAATTGGAGTTGCAAATGCCAAATTAGAATACTCTATATTTAGTAATCTTGAATCATAGCCAAGTTCTAAACGTAAGGTTTCCCCAGTATACTTCATCTCAAGAACGCCAGTTTCTTGATCAACTTCTAAGCCTTCTATTAAGATTTTTGGTGTTTCTAATTTTGCCTTAGTAATTTCAAATACCAAGTAAGCAGCTGCTTCAGTCAATTGGTCTGAGCCTGGATAATATGCACGTAATACATAAGTACCAACTGTATCTGGAATAGTTTGACTATAACCACCACGATTATCATCAATATAATCTAAGACATCCTTATCCGTAATCATTGAACCAAATTGACTTGCATCAAAGCCTGTTGGAAGACTATTCAATCTAGCATAATAGTACAATAAACCTACTTGTGGAGTTGTTTTATATTCAATGTCCTTTGCAGATTCTCTATAAATCCAGCTTCCCAAGGTTAAGGATTCAATTTCAATATGATCTGCTGCCACACGGAAAATGATTGTATATTCACTAGTGTTACTATCCAACCACTCATAATTAGCATAAGCAGAATCTCTTATAGTAATTGTTGCAGAATATAAACCAATTCCATAAATCTTAACAGCTAATCCAAAGCCACCAGCTCCAACAGCATATTCTCCATCACCTAGAGTTCCAGTAGTACTTGTAAATACATCTACTTTTTCTTGACCAAACCCATTATTATAAGCTCTAGTTATTCTAGGAAGTCCCATAATAGCACTTATATAATCATTGATTTGTCTTTGCTTATCTTGGCCACTTTCATACTGTAAATATCCTTCTGGAACTTCATTCCATTCAATAGATATCGTCTTTTTGTGAATGTTATATTTTAAAGTATCCTTACTATTCCCTGCTGTAGTATTTGCTGGAACCACTAAATAATCATAGTTGCCATTTACAGCTTTCATAGAAATTGTAACCTCATATTCTCCTGCCCACTGTGGACCAGAGGCATTCACATTAGAATGAATATGATTTAAATCTACATAAGATAAACTATATTTAGGAGCATAAGTCCAAATTGTTTCAGGAAGAATTACGCCATATTCATCCTTTTTTACTTCTCCACTTTCGCTAAGCGTATAATAATTTGCTGGATTATTGATTGCATTTCCATAATCCTTAAATACGATTTGGGCTTCATGATAGCGACCTTGTTCTCCACCATAATAGTTGATAACTCCTCCACTAACCTCTTCTGCATATGTGCGATCTGCAGTTGAGGCAGATACTAAACGTGGTATTACTACTAATTCGCCACTTAACCATGAAGAATCATCAATAACATAATTTGCAAATACTAACCCACCAGGAATAACCTCATATACTGCACCTGCATGACTATCCCAAGGAGTATAGACAGCACTTCCATTACCTGATTTTAGCTTTGTTGTAAAGGTAAGTTTGCTACCTTCTAGCATTTGAGCATCAGCAATTGATTCACCATTAACAAAGCCAATATAAGTGGCAGTAAGATAATAGTATTGTTCTTCATCTTCTATCTTATTTCCATAGGTAACATTGAAGTTCGTATTAAATGCCTCATCACCATTCATTCCATTTGATCCAGCCTGTACCTTTAAGCTAGCCTTATATATTTCAAAAGAAGGCTGAACTTCTGTATCAATTGAATAGCCTGAAGTAGCATAAACATCTAATTTTGTACCATTATGATTTTCAAACTGAATATCATAATTAGACAATATATTTCCTAAAATAATATTCATATAATAGGTTCTAGCATTTTTACCAAGACCGTTAGTTACACCATAAGAACCATCTGAATATAAATTCAAACGAACATTGAATATCGCAGATAAATTTCTACTTAAATCAGCAGTAGCCTCTCCATACCAACGAGTTCCATCTTCTGGGGCAAGTGGTTTGAAGAAGTCACTTGCAAATGCTTCATAATCTGGACCTTGTGGCAATCCTGTGTATACAACGCGAGCAGAAGGATTATTGGCACTTGCACCATGTACTGCAACATTGATTTTACGAGGTAAAACTGTTAACATTCCTTGGTCACTATAATCAAAATCATAGTTATAAGAACGTACATCACTTGGCAAAATGTGTAATTGCTCTCTTGCTTGAGTAGTACTAGCATTATAATCTGCAACAGAATATCTTACTGATGCTATACTACAAGATCCATTTAAGGATGCATTTTCCTCATCTACTAAAGCAAGAGTATTCGTATCTAAAACAAATCCAGCAAATCTTGAGGTGATAGAACCATCTGCAGTAATTGGTGATGCATATTCTACTGTAGTACTTACAGCACTAACTGAATTTGTTCCATTTCGTTTAGCACGATTAATTGTAAAGCTAAATTCATATGAGCCATCATTTGAAGCATATGCATTAGGGAATTCATAATTATGTGCCTCATCGCCAGTTAGCACTAATTTGATTGTATAAATACCAGCATTTAAAGCTGTAAGAGTAAATACGCTATCTTCATATCCATATTTCATATAATCTATTGAATATGGTGCTTGACCTAAATCAATCTTTGAATCAGATAATTTAGAACCTAGCGCAGTATTCACAAAGGAAAGTTTTTCATTTGTTAAACAATTTTCTACAATATTTGTAAAGTTTAATACAAACTTATTATTTGTATTAGCAGCAAGATATGTACTATTATATGCTTTGCTTTCAGCCAAATTATCTCCATCATTTATACAAACCGTCCAATCCAAAACACGACGAACAATTGTAACAGCAAAGCTAGTACCACCTGCATTAAATATGTAATTTGGATTATCTACAACAATACGAACAGGATATTTACCAACATTTACTGGGGCATTCACATCATACTGATCATCATATAAATATTCTGCATGATAAGAAACTGTACTATAAGAAGAATCATTATCATATTCAGAGGTTATTTTTGCTTCTTTTACTTGACCATCATAAGTTGCATTTGTAGGAACAGATAATGTGATTCTTAAATTAGCAGGAGTAATAGTATATGTTCCAGCTAAAGTTTCATCACCAATTCTTAGATCCTCATCAAGACTTGCAAAATATTCTGTAACAAATGTTTGATAGAAATTAGAAATAGCTGGGAAGAAATTTTCTACAAGAACTTCAGTTGATGCATCTTTTGTATAAGTCGTTGAAACTGTAATTGC
Organism: Anaeroplasma bactoclasticum; assembly: GCA_023663825.1. GTDB lineage: Bacteria > Bacillota_I > Bacilli_A > Acholeplasmatales > Anaeroplasmataceae > Pelethenecus > Pelethenecus bactoclasticus_A. Next base: position 9,271 of record JAMPGQ010000047.1, on the reverse strand, counting down.
ATAATTATTCTTTGCAGTTTCATTCGTATAAACTGCATAAATTGGATAATTACCAACATTTTGTGTAGCAATAGATGAATCACCATTAGAAAATACATTAGTAACAAGGTTTATAATCCCATTTGTATTATCATATGTTTTTTTAACCACATTTAAGAATGGATTATTTGAATGAAGCTCAATATTTAAAGCATTTACACCAAAGCTTGCACTGAATACTAATTCTTCTGCTACATGAGTTTCATTAAAAGCTTTATTAAAATCATATTGACTTGTAAGATTTTTAATGTCAATCACAACAGGTCTTGGAAGAACTTCTATGGTTCCATGCCTATCCTGTTCAGCAGATTCTTTATTCAAAATAACAACATAGTTATCAAATTTAGTAGCCTCACTATCCTTCTCAATAGTATAAACATACTCACCTGCATTTGAATACTCCTTATTTGCATGATCTGCTTTATAGTCATATGCATATGAAACATTTAAAACTTCTTGAAGCGTATCTTTTGTTCCACTACCATTATCAACTAAACCAAAACTATCTACATTGCGAATAAAATCCTCACCATAATAGGTTTGTGCATCAGTTGCCCATACGTATAGAGTTCTAGGATTCACTTTAAAGTAGCGAACATCAGATACAGTATCGTAATTTCCATTTCCTTCTAAGCTATATTCAACCTTATAATCACCAGCATTAAATTTTCCAGCACTAATTAAAGATTGAATTAATGAAACAATATCACTATCCGTACCTAATTCTGTCCACTCTTCTAAACTACTATTTTTATAAGAAATCTTATATATGATTGTTGTGTTTAACAAATCACTATTTGGAACACTATTAAAGCGAGAAACAGGTAATACTACTTGGTGCTTATCATCTGGATCATAGCCATCTAAAACAACATCATCGTTCATACCATAAATCCAAGCAAGAACTAAATTTTCATATTCTGCTGTTAAAGGATCAACACCGTTAAATCCAAAAGCACTTACAAATGCATTTTCAACCCTTTGAATTTCAAATACAGCAGCCTCTCCACCTAAAGCTTGTTCATGATTTAGTATTGACTCACCCTCTACATAAATATAACTAACCTCATAATTGCTAAAATTATCTCCTGCTGTTAAATAGAATGGATATTTAGCCACATCATTTGTAGCAATGATTTTGCCTTCTTCAACCTTAAGTGCATTTGTATGGATTGAAATGATTTGATTCTTCTCATCTCTTATAGTAATTCCATTTTCTAAGCAAATAATAGTAACATAGTTATATAGTAAATCAAAATCTTTTCCTTTTAAGACTTCATCTAGATATTCCTCTGTTTGACTATAATTTGTTTTTTGACTCGTCATTGAAATTGCAATCGGAAGTGGATTGACAACTAATATACCATTTTCACTTTCAATTATATAATTATCTGCCTTCAAAGATGTAGTATCTAATTCTACTAAATATCCTTCTTGATTAGAATCATTCCATTGCTCATAAGAAGTCGTATAAGTAATGCTACCTGTAAAAATGTCTGATATTTTATTAACATCATCACCTAACAAGGTAGTAAATGTAAAAATAGATGTTGTTAAATCAGCCATTGTAAGCGATGGCTTTGGAGCACCATAGTATATTGCATTTGATCCAATATAATTCAATCCAATTTTAATTGTTGCCTGAGAAATTTTTACATTTACAGTACTATCAAAATTGTAATCCTTATGATTATCAGCGGTTGCTTTAACGTAATATTCTCCTTCTAAGCAATCTACTTGTTTTAATTGAGTTATTTCTTTCCAAGTTGAATTATCTTCACTAATAAACCATTTCAAATTATTTTCTGTAGCATTCACTATTTGGATTTGCTCATAAGAAATTAAACTTTCCAAAGAATTTGTACTAATCCAAGGATATTCATTTGCTTTATAAACTAATTCTTGAGAAGCATCTACATTCCCCTTAAGCCCGCTTACAGTTAATTCGGCATTTTTAATTTCAAATGAACCCAATTCTGCTTCAGGATTTTCTGAAGTTAAAAATTCGGAGCCCACTTTTACTGAATAATTTTCATCAGAGCCCTTTACAACATAAAGTAAATAGGTGTTCTTGACAGGGTTATATTCAATATTTGTTACATCAGTTTCATTATCCTTTAAAATCAAACTGAAAATATTTTCTATTTGGTCTCCTGAAATTAACCAATCATTTGATTCTACACCTTCATATAAAATCTTATATGGAGTCCCTAAGATTGTCGTTTGACTATATTCATCAAAAGCTGAGTCAGAATTATATTGCAAAGTAATTTCGCGTGGAGATACACTAAATGAACCATTTTGAGTTGAAACTAAAGTATAATTTCTTTGACCCTCTGTTGTTAATGTTACAACAAGTTCATATGTATCTACACCTAATGTACCACTCACTAAAGAACCATCTTTACTGAAATTATAGGTTATAATTTTCTTCGCATCCGCACCTTCAACAAGCTCATTAGAACCATCAAGATAGCCCCACCAAGCTTTATCATCTAAATTGATTTCTTTTCCATATTCAAAGGTATCCTCTAAATCTAATCCTTTTAATGAAATTTCTAATTTATTAATGTAAAGTTGAGCCTGAGTATAAGTTCCATTTGTGATTGTATAGTTCTCAAATATCGTAGAACTATAATCAATTGAAACTGTAAATTGATAAGCTTCATTACTAGCATCTAAAACAGTTTTTGCACAAGATACTTTTAAATTAGGTATATCAGCATCTCCAACAGTCTTCTTATCAACTGCATTATTGATAGAGGCTTGTAAAGTATGTTCTTTTCCATCATAAACTGTTGTAAACTCTGTTCCACTCCCCGTAACTGTTTCCTCAGTGCTCTCCCATTTAACTTCGATCGGCTTTGCTGTTACTTCAAAGGTAATCCATGATGGAATATCCTCATATTGTGATTCTTCATTAAAGTATAAGAGTACATAAGCACCATAATAACCTGTATTCCACGGAAGACCGTTAACCAAATCCGCTTCATCTAATTTTTTGCTAGTAGCATCAGTTCTTACACTATCTAAGGTTGCAACAGAATAAAGTTCAAATGTTATTGAATGGGCTACACCTTGAACAAAATCATAATCATGAGATTGGACAAAATGAATGAAGTTACCCTCTTGTTCAAATGTAGTGGCTTGAATCAATGGATTATTTAGTATTAATTCACTATTTGACCCAAATACATAGCTTTGTGCTTCTGTGGTTATGGTTACATCAAAAATTTGTTTAGTAATCATATAACCTAAGAAGATGCTCACACCTTCACTTGAATTAGACTTTGTGGTTCCCCATGTATAATTAGCTTCTTCTAAAATCGGTATGCCATCCGTATCACTGCCATTTCGAAGCCATTCATAATTCAAATGAGATTTATCAGTCTGTTGAATTTTTAATTGAACGTAATATTTACCATAATCTGTAAGACCATCTTCACTACTAGATAAATCTATAAATGAAGAAGCATATGCAGCATAAAATACTTCCCAAGAAATCGTATGGCCATTTGGTAGGGTGACAGAATCACCAGATGCATTAATTGGATAGGACTTATTATCTATAAGAATTGTTTTATTAGCGAAAGAAGGCGTTTTTGGATCGCCATCATATTCTAATGTACGTTCTTTTGCTAATGCTGGAGCTGTAATTTGCATACGATTAACGATGATATCTGTAATTAAAATATTTTCTTTATTATCTTCCCACACATAATTATCATCTGTAATATTAAAAGTAATCGCATAATATCCGGCATTAAAATATGTAAATTTTCCATTTTCTAAATCAAATTGAGCACCATGATTGCCATCTGCAATTCTTTCTTCTTCATTAATCCAACCACCAGTGATTGTTGCAGAAACAGAATTTTTAAATACAAATCCCTCTACTGATGTTGTAGGAGTCGCTAATGTGATATTAGCTTCTAAATTACCTCCAGTAAATTTTGCTGTTTTAGTACCATTCCATAAAGGCATCTTTAAAACTGCTTGTTGAATAGTAATATCTTTCAAAGCAGCATCAATAGTATAATTAAATGCACGTGTGCTTGTTTGTGAAAAGCCATTTAATTGAGCAGTATAAGTTCCGTGATTTGTACTATCTCCTGTTTTAACATTGACTGTTGCAAGTTTTACAAAAGAAACATCACCATCATATAGGCTTGTTGCAAAAATTGTTGGCTGTGGAAGTTGAGATTTTCCATTGTAGGTAAACATGGTAGTTCCCCAATCCACATCTGATGCAGTAAGCTTCTTTGGATTAATCACAAAGTCTGCAACATATCCTTCTTTTCCTAAAACAGCACTTGGAGCATCACTACCAAAGGTTGTCGTAGTAACATCTTCTCCCCATTTGAAGTTATCACCAGGGTATATATATACCTTGTATGAGCCTGTATCCCTCATATTAGGAATCTTATAAACATCATTTAATAAATCTCCCTTATTGGTAGAAACTGAAGATATATAGAAAGAAAGCTTACTTGTATTATCTACATCTTCTCCATAGGTAAAGGTTTCCTTATATTTGTCGATATAATTTCTGAAATCAAAATTATCTCCATTATAAATTGTTGTAAGTTCTCCTGTGAACACAACTTCAGCCAAATCAGCAGAATCAATTGTGAAGGTAACAATTTTGATATCTGTAGGAAACTGATAATTTTTAGCCAAATCATAGCCTTCTATAGATGCATCTGCTTCCCAGCTAATAAGCTTATAGTAATAGCTGTCAGCTACCATTTTAGACTTATCTACAATTTCTATACTATCCTTCCCAACTTGATGTAAAGTCGTAGATAAAGCCAATCCATCCTTCGTACCAATACCACACATTGTAATCGTAGGAGTCAATTGATCACCCGTAGGTTGATATTCAAATATGTTTTTATCAAAAGTAAACACATCTTGACTAGGATGAGCGTTGCTATTAAGACTACCTTGAATTACTTTTTGAGAAATTGTAATGGTAATCGTAGCTTGATTTTTAGGAGTTTCCCCTTCTGCAGTAGGCCAAAAATAATTATCATTTAAGGTGATTATTAATGTATAAACGCCTGCATGTGTAACAGAAACCTTTGAATTTGCTGCTATTACACTTGTCCCAACTGGAAGCTTGCCATCACTAGCTAAACTATCAGCAATAGTCAAAATCTCATTTTCTGTTATTTGTCCGTTTTCATCAAATTCAAGACCTGATAAAGTCCAAGTATAAATTGAATTATTTTGATTATCCTTCGCATTTGTAAAATTAGGTATGCTAAATTCCAAAGCTTGTGAAATATATGCTCCCGTTAAAGATGCATCCTCAATCTTTGTAATTTGCTGCTTATTTATTTCAAAAGTAGCTTCTGCTTTAGGTAGGCTATAATCACCAACAAGATGCCCTTCAGCAAGTGTTGTTTCATAAACTACTTTATACGTTCCAGCAACCCATTTTTTATAATCTGATTCGGTAATTAAGGTCTCTGTTCCATCCTTTAGAAGATAAATTTTAGCTGGTGCAACATTTGCAAAAAAATAGGAAGGTTTTACATTTTCAAACGTACTAGTACCACCAACATAATCTTTACAATACTCTAATATTGGTGTTTGTCTTGCATTTGAAACATCTCCATATATAAAATCCAAATCATTTGAATTTGATATTTGTAGTGCCAAATTTCGTTTTAATATCTTAAATTCCTTTGTTACCGTATTTGTGGTTTTATCATAGCCTTCTGTTTCTGCATCCCAAATATAGTTTTTATTATCAGTTAAAGACAAGACAATTGAATATGTTCCAGCATGCATTGCATCCCCATCTACTAAAGCAACATTAGATGTTTCGGATTTAAGATTATCAACCTTTACGATTCCTGTCTCACCATATTTAATACCCGTTGCAGCATTTGCAGTAACAAAATCTGTTCCTTTATGTGCAGCCCCATCAAAAGTAATATCATTCAACAAATTATCAGGGGATAGTATGGCAGGAGTAATTTCAATTGTTGGTGCAAAATATCCAGCCTCTGCGGATGAAGCAGCCTCATAATTATCTGTTTGAGGTACACGAATCACTACATAATATTCACCAACAACAAGTTTTTCACCAGGTGCAACTAAAGTTCTTGTATCTTTATGATAGAATTCAATGGAATAATCAGCAACTAGTGTATCAAAGCTAGTACTACCATCCTTAACAATTTTAATTTGTTCTCCATTTAATTTGGTACCATAGACCATAGGTGTTTCTGGAGTATCGCCATACGCCCATTGTCCAGTTTCATATTTTACAACAATTGGAGTAATAGGCCCTCTTTTTATACTGACTTCAAAATCAGCATTTACCTTGTCATCACCCCAACCCCATTCTACTTCGTTTGATAAATCAGAAGATATACTTAGTCGAATATAATAAGTAATTCCTCCAGCTAAAAATTCAATTTTTTCTACTTGATTTAAGCCATTAGCACTACCATCATTATATATCGCATTTTCAGTTAGTATCTCATGATTTTCATCTTCATAAACTTTTAAGGTAAGACCTTTAATAATACTTTCAGGAAGATTACTGTCAAATTTAATCTCTTTACTTACATCAGAAGTAAAAGAAACTTCATTTGTATTAAACTCTGGAAGTGGAACTGGATACTTATTAATTGTCAAATTGAATAAACTCTTACTTAATATTCTTTGTGGAGAATAGTTTTCTGTTGTAATATCATAGCGGAATCGTATCTTTACAGCATTTACATTCTGCGTCATAATTTTTGAATATGATCCATCTTCATTTTTGATAGGATTTTTAAGCGCAGAGTCATTATATAAAGTTAATTCTATGTGATCAGAATCTCCATTTTCATCTAAATAATCTGACAATAACGCTTGAACTTCAGCACCATTTTCATAATTAAAAGTAATATATATACCATCATAATTAAATGGCATAAGACTCGTTTGTTCAGGATAACCTCCATTTGCTCCTATAGTCGTTATGGAAGAAATTTCCATATAATTTACTGGAAGAGAATATTTAGAAGTAACAGTAGAATCATTTGTATATTCAATCGTTATTAATTTATGATAGATAAAATTTGTTTTATCAGCTGAAGAATTATAATCAACTAAATCTTGTGCTGAAGGATTTAACTTGCCACTCACTTTAAACAATCCTTGGCTAAGAGGCTGTGTAGACCATTCTCCTGTATTACTTCTCGTAAAAATATAAGAATTATTATTTTCATCAATAAACCAAGCTTTGTTAACAGGAAGAGATGAATTTATATCACCATTATAAGATTCATTATGGTTTGTAGCCTTAATCTCTACAATTTTTGCTGCTTCAAAATTTACATTAATATTTGTTTGGATTGCTACAGAGGAAGTTATATTAGATCTAATTGTAGCAGATATTGTATTTGTGTTTTCTACAAAAGTGGTAGTGTTGAATAAAACGTATTCTCCTGTAGACGCAGTTGCACTTTCATTTCCTATTGTATCTAAATTAACAATTCTAGCACTATGTGGATAATATGCAGTTAATACTAATGCTTGACCATAGATTTCAGGTATACTTGTTCCATTTGCTACTGCAGTAGAGGATACAAATCCAGAAAACCATTTTTCGGAACCATCTTCATCAATTACCTTTTTTTGATAATACATACCATTTTGACGATATTCAGGATTTACCTTGAAGTCTGCAGCAATTAATTCAGCTTGAGTTACACTTTGAATTGAAATATTTTTTACTTCATATACTATAGGTGTTCCTTCTTGGGTTGTATACGTAAAAGATACATCAAAGCTGGCACTATGTCCTACTTCTAATGGTGATAAGCGTGTTACTTTAATAGACTCTTTGTTGAAAATATTAACAGAAGAGGTCCCAACAATTCCCTTCACAACAATAAGCTTTTCTAAAGCTCTTGCATCATAATCATTAGTAATTGTCATAATAGGATCAACAGTTATACCCGTAATCACTTGATAATACTCATGATAGTCATCTAAAGGTTTAATAGAGGTTAATGGGATACTTACTTCTGCAGTAACCTCGCTATTTTCCAATTGAATCACAACAGAAAATGCCTCAGTTGGCTCTTCTTCAAACAAAATATCATTTTCATCATAGTTTTGTGTCACAGCTCCAATTTTAAGAGCAACAGAATATTCTTCTGGCATTAATTCAACTGTTGATGTTGCTCCTTGAAAAGACCCAACAACAGTTAAATTTTTCTTTAAATCTTTAACTGTTGTCTGCTCTAAATAAATTGAAACCCCTGCATTCAAATTTGCAGTAAGTGATGTATATTCAAGATAAGGCTTAATTTCATATTCCTCTTCGACAGAAACTCCACTAGATGTGTTATCCCCAGCATCTGCCACAGTATCTACATCAACAAATGTATTATCAAGGGTTTGAATATGTGCTTGATTTTTTGCAATCAAAACTCCTGTTAATACGCTAATGCTTAAAGCTAAAGAAATAATGCCAATAAATTTCTTATGCTTTAGTAATTTGTTTAATAATTTCATATCAATAACCTCCTACAATTTTGTCTTGTTATGACTCTTTTAAAAGTGATAAACAACTGCCATTTTTACTTCATTTTCAAATAAAATCCTTGCTTCTTATAAAGCAGTAAAAATGTAGCCTCTTAAAACTACATTTATTTTTAAATACACTATTGATTTTATTTTTTTAATTTATCCAATTCTGTTCTAAGTTGACGCAGGTTTTCGCGTTCTAACTCGATTAAATTCGTATATAAATTAAAATACTCTACATCAGAAGCAGCAGGTGGAACATTGTTCACATGGGCTGCCATTAAAGCAGATTGAGAACGCTGACGTTTTTGTTCTAATTCCATAATTTCCTTTTCGCTTTCTGTTATCTGCCTTTTTAAATCTCTTTTTTTAGACACAATCATCCCTCCATAATTCTTAATCCAATTTATAATACTTTTTATAATATAATAGGATAGCATCCATTTTCAAAATGCTCCTACATTTCCACAATTTATGCTAAATTGTATTACAACGTATATGCAAAATTTTGCAAAAAATCCATCTTTATTATACCCCCCCCCCCATAAATTCCTGTCAAGGAAAAATGAGGCTAAAGTTACAAGTAGTATACAATATTTTCTTATATTTAGCAAGAAAATAGAAAAAATATTTTGAGTTCCCCCATTTTTAAATTCAAGTGAATTTTTATATCCATTCTTCAATAATTTATAGG
>JAMPGQ010000046.1 GCA_023663825.1 Anaeroplasma bactoclasticum | reverse complement strand
AATTAATCGTGGCTTACTTCCTGTTAAACCTCAAGAGACTTTTTCAGCAGTCTCCCGATAGGAAGAGTTTTTATTTTTACTCTGGTGCTCACTGCCAGAATCGAACTAGCCTTTTATCCTTACCATGGATACGTTCTACCGATGAACTAAGCAAGCAAAGATGGCAGCAGTTATAGGGATCGAACCTATGAATGACGGGGTCAGAGTCCGTTGCCTTACCGCTTGGCTAAACTGCTATTTTTTATGACAATATGAATTTTATCACAAATTCATATTCTTGTAAAGAAAAAACAATGAAAAACTATAATCCTTTCTTGCTGATAAGATAGTTTATATGGTATAATAAATCGTAGTTTTTTAAGGAAGTGACTGTATGGTAATCAAAAATATTACAATATTTTCTGGAGATGAAGCAATTGAAGAAATATCAAACTATGCGAAAAGGCAGTATTATAAGAAGTACATATTTTCTGGAATTCTTGGTGTTTTAGGGATTATTGTAATTAGTCTTATTGCTACTCAAGGAAATTCTATAGATACTATGGTTATAGGTTTGTTATTTCTTGCTTTTGCAATTATATTAGTTTTAATAAACACGTATTCTATAGTTTCAATCAAAAAAAGAATTAGAAAAAGAAATCCTCAAATTGTAGAGCATGGGATGATAAACTCTTTTATCTTTAAAGAAGAAAGCTTTTCTTTACAAGTGAAAATCGGTGATAAGGTTTCTAAACTAGAGTATCCTTATCAAGCCTTAAAAAAGATTATTGAATATGATGATAGAATTTGTTTCATCATTACAGATAATGATTTCTATGCTTGTAAAAAAACTAATTTTTCTTCACAAAAAGAACTAGAACAATTTTTTTATGGACTTACGAAACATAAAACCAAAATTCAAAAAAAATTATCTAAGGAAAATGCACAAAAGTAAAAATTGTGCATTTTTTTGTCGTAAAGTATTTCTTATCTCGTTTTCCTATGGTATAATAAATAGCAGAAAAAAGTAATGGGTGTAGCTTATGAAATATTTAAAAATTATGGCGAAAGGAGCTATCATCGGGTTAGGAATGATTATTCCAGGTGTCAGTGGTGGTACTTTGGCTGTTTTATTAGGGATATATGAAGAATTAATAACAAATATAAGTAATTTAAGAAAAGAGTTTAAGACAAGTATAAAATTTTTACTTCCTTTACTTTTAGGAATGATTTTAGCCTTTGGTGTGATGTATTTTCCATTGAAACTGGCTTTAAAGCATATTCCATTTGAACTATGTATGATTTTTGTTGCATTAATGGTTTGTTCTGTTCCAAAAATAGGGAAAAATGCTTATAATTCAGGATTTCATAAATGGGATATTGTATTTTCTATTTTAGCTTTTGGATTGTGCTTTGGCCTATCCTTTATACCTCTAGGTGAAGAATTAGAACTAAATTTGCATATGCCTTGGTATATGTATCCTTCCTTATTCTTGGTAGGTATACTTGCCTCTATAGCATTAGTTGTTCCTGGAATAAGCGGATCTATGTTACTATTAATTATAGGTCTATATGAGCCACTTTTAAATACCATTTCCAATTTGTTAAAAACCCCATTAGATGCATTTGTAATATTACTTATCTTTGCTGTTGGATTAATCCTTGGTTTCTTTACAATTGCTAAGCTTATGAAGCATTTATTAAGTAGGTTTGAACACCAAACGAAGTGGGCTATATTTGGTTTTGTTATTGCATCTATCATTGCATTGTTCTTAGCATTTGATTTTAAAGGCTTGTTAACTCCTTTGCATATCGGAATAGGCTGTGCTTGCTTTGTTTTGATTTTAGTTGGTTTTATTTTACTAGTTTATTTTTTAAAAAAGAAATCTAAAGTTCAAGTGCTAGAAGAACCCGTTTTAGAAAGTATAGAATAGGCTATGTACATTTTGTGCATAGCTTTTTGTTATATTTCCTTTTTCATCACATATACTTTATTGGTGATATTTATGAAGAAGATGATTTTGGTTCTTATTGGTGCAAGTTTGTTTGGATTATTCTCAACAAAGGTTAGTGCAATTGAAGAACCAATAATAGAAGAAACGACTGTGGATACGAAAAACCCAGATTTATGTGGAGGAAGTACTGCAGCTATTTTAATAGAAACAAGTACAGGTAAGATATTATATAATAAGGAAAAGGATAGACGATTGTCACCCGCTTCTATGACAAAAATCATGACTTTACTATTAATTTATGAGGCTTTAGATTCTAATCAAATTACGAAATCAACAATGTTAACAATTGGGGAAGAACCTACAAAGGTTGAGGGATCAAAAGCATTCTTATCTATAGGAGATGAAATCAATGTTGATGAGCTTTTAAAATGCATTTGTATAGCCTCTGCAAATGATGCAGCAATAGCAATGGCAATGCATTTAGAAGGGACAGAAGCTGCTTTTGTTGATAAAATGAATGTCAAGGCAGAAGAGTTAGGTCTAAAGAATACACATTTTTCTGATTGTACAGGTCTTTCTAGTAGAAATCACTATACATCAGCATACGATTTAGCTGTTATATCTAACGAGCTAATTCAGAAGCATCCTGATGTATTAAATTATACGAATCTTCAAGAGGATTATATTCGAAAGGATACTTCAAAGCCATTTTGGTTGGTAAATACAAATAAGATGATAGGCAGAGTAAAGTATATTGATGGCTTAAAAACAGGATACACCTCTTTTTCCAAATATTGTATTACATTACATATGAAACAAGATAATATGGGACTGATTGCTGTTGTTTTTGGCTATGATAAACCAACCACTAGAAATGCAGAATCCTTAGAACTCTTACGTTGGGGTTATGCAAATTATAAATTAGATAAGGTGGTAGAAAAGAATAAAGTAGTAGACTCTGTTGATCATATATTATATAAAAATAGAATTAATATAGTAGTTGAAAATGATGTATATTATCTATCTAAAAAAAGTGATAAAGTTGAATATGATGTGAAATATGAATATTTAATTCAGGAAAATAAATGTACGGGTAAGGTGTATGTATATTCGAAAGACACTCTAATTCAAGAGGGAAATTTAGTCAACCAAGAGGAAATCCAAAAGAAAAACTTTTTTGAACTATGGAGTTCAATTTTTACAAAAACATTAACATAACTACAACTATCGTAGGAATCTCTACGATAGTTTTTTTTTGTTTAATTCTAGTAGATTATAAAATAAAATATCGCCAATAAATAAAACATGTAAATCGTTTTAAAAAAACGACAGCATTTATTTTTATAAATAGACAATAAAGAAGAGTATAATTTCAAATTGAAGAAAAAGGGGAGATAGTATGCGGTTTATGAGGATGAGCTGTAATATAATGTTAAAAATCACAGTATTTTCTATTATAGGAATCTTATGTATATATTTAGCGAGCTGTGAGAAAAAAAAGGTAGCTGAGGAACACATTCATACAAAAGTCCATGTTCTTAAAATAGAGCCTACCTGTATTAGTGAAGGTAGAATAGAGTATTGGTTCTGTTCTCAATGTAATAAAGTATTTAAGGATAAGGATGCCAATTTTGAAATCTCATGGGAATCTGTAAAATTACCAAAGATAGAACATAGTATTGAAGTGGATATGAAAGTATTGCCGACTTGTGATAGTACGGGTCTAACCGAGGGAAAGCATTGTTCATATTGTAATATGGTAATAGAAGAGCAAAAAGAAATTGCAGCACTTAGTCATGATTATGATTTTTCCTTAGGTACGTGGCAATGGGAAGAATTTAAAACTGCTGAGTTGGTTGTACCTTGTAATCATAATAACGAGCATAATGCTATATATCCTGCAACGGTTACAAGTTCAACTTTACCAGCAACTTGCACTGAACCAGGAAAAAACATTTATACAGCCAAAGTGAGTGTTGAAGATTCAATATATGAAGATCAAAAGGAAGAAATTATTCTTCCTCTTGGGCATGATTTTGATCTGGAAAATATTAGATGGGTTTGGGAAGAGGATACAAGTGCTAGTGCTCAAATTCTTTGTAAAAATGATATTGCACATACATTGATATGTGATGCTGATTTAAAAACAGAAGTTATTCCAGCGACTTGTACATCAAATGGAATGAGAATCACTACTGCCTCCGTTATAATTTTAGGACAAATCTATACTAATAAAAAGGAAGTAGAATTGGAAGAAACTGGTCATAACTTTGATTATACAAATATGAAGTGGACGTGGAATGACTACGAAAATGCTACAGCAACAATTACTTGTCAAAATAATCAAGAGCATAAGGAAAGTTATGAAGCAACCATAACATCTCAGACAGAAGTAGCGACTTGTACAAAAGATGGAAAAAGAACATATATAGCTACTATTATGATAAATGGAATAACTTACGAAAATCGTAAAGAAGAGGTTCTTCCAGCATTGCAGCATGATTTTGATTATAATAATTTTACTTGGAAGTGGACAGGATATACTCAAGCAACTATTTATTTTCCTTGTAAAAATGATGAATCACATTTAGATAGTTATGCTGGACATATTCAATCTAGTAAAGAGCCTGCAACCTGTGTGCAGGAAGGAAAAATCATTTATACTGCAAATGTAAAAATTCATTCTGTTAACTATAGTGATGAAAAAGAAGTGATTATACCAATTGACGAAACTGCTCATGAATATGACTATACCCAACCAATATGGAATTGGATTGCTAGTGTAGAAGGCTATAATGTATTCATAGAGGTGCCTTGTAAGTGTGGAAAATCTTCTTTACAATTTGAAGCATTTATTGTATCCACCTTAGAAACTCCTGCAACCTTTGAAGCATCAGGCCTAAAAGCATACACTGCAGAAATAGAATTTGATGGGATTAAATATTCAGATACAAAGACAGAAGAATTACCTATGAAGCAATATGTAACTACAGAAGCAGAACTTTTATCAGCGATAGAAGCAGATGCCTATGATTTGATATTCACGCAGGATATCACTATTAACCAAGAGGTTCATCTTACAGGAAGGTATGCATCTCTTGATTTAAATGGCTTTACTCTTTTTGTTCAAGATAATATGCTTTCAGTAGAGGCAACCCATTCCATTATTGCAAATGGATATTTAGTTACAAAATATGAAAATGGTTTAGGTAGCTATGCGCTTTCTGTAAGTGCTTTAGGAAATGCTTTACTAACATCTCTTATAACGTTTGGTGGAATAAATACAAGAAATGCTAATATAATTCTGCGTGATGTTGACATTACTGCAACTAAAGGCTATGCTGTAAGCATACAAGAAGAAAGTACTGTTGTTATTGAGAAAGGAAGAATTAGGAAAAATTATACAAGTGGAGAAAACTATTTCTTCTACGTTGAAGGCTCAAGTCAGGAAAAAGAGGAGTCTCTTTTATCTCTAAGTGATTATGTTGAACTTTATACAACTATAGATACTTCATTATATAATCCTATTGGGATATCTCCAAGTTATGTAAAAAAACCTGTTATAATCTCCATGGATATAAAAGATTACCTTTCTTCTGATTTAGATTTTAAATGTCTATTCTTATATGAGGATTTAGTTTATACAGAAGAGGATATTCTTAATGAACTTATTATAACAGGAAAAGAGGTACTCATTAATTTAAATGGTCATACTTGGTTTGTCCCAGCAGAAGCATTACAAATTACTTCATCCTATGCAACAATCACGAATGGAATCATATCCGTATTAGGGGAGAAAAGTGGGAATGTAATCACCATTCAAAATAATTGTACAGCAATAATTGATAATATCCGTACAATAGGTGGAATAAAGATTGAAGATTCTTCAGTAACACTTACGAATGTCACCATTAATGCTACAATTTCATAAAGCTTTAGGATAAGGGCTATATTGGCCCTTTTCTTAATTTACTGAAATTGACAAGGAGTAGGAATTGATTTATAATAAAAAAGTAATGAAAAAATCATAAAGCTATTCGTTATATTATATGAGGTGAAATGATATGTGGTTTAAAACAGCACTAGCTTATTTTCTTATTATTTTAGATGTTGCGATGTTTCCATTTTCCTGTGCAGGTAATTCAAATAAAAATAAGTGTATATATATAACTCTAATGGAAGAGGAAGATAGATACTTCATTTCCAATGAAATCTCAACAAAAATACCTGAAAATAGTATTATAGAAACCCCTTATGCATTTGAACTTGATGAAGACAAATATGAAATCATAGGGTGGATTATTTATCACGATCAGGATATATCTAAAGAGGACTTTGAGAATGAATTTATTACATTTCCTTATACGATAAAAGAAGAGGATTATGTTGGCTATTTTCAAGGAAAAAGAAATAGTGTAGTTTTTGCTGCAGTAGTGGAGAATATTGAAGATGCTACCGCTTAGAAGCTATCAGCGTACATTTATTTACACACTACTTCATTTTGTAGTGGATGGTATTTGTGCCTCTCTTATATTTTCTAAACTATATAATGGAGAATATAGAACCTGTTTAATTGTATTTTTAGTCTATAATTTTTTAGCTTTTTTAAGTCAACCTTTTGTAGGGATCCTAATGGATAAGTATTATAAGCCTAAAGTATTTTTATGCATATCTGTACTTATGCTGGTATTAGGATATGCATTTAGCTTTCAGTTCCTTATTTCTAGCATTTGCCTAGGTATTGGGAATTCATTTTTTCATGTTTGTGGTGGTAAGGATGTCACGATGAAAACGAAAAATGACATCATTTCCTTAGGTGTGTTTGTTTCTACAGGAGCTTTTGGATTAATGCTTGGACAAAGGTGTCATTCAGATGCTTTATTAATTTCATTTTATAGTGCTTTATTTATAGGAGCAGTATTGCTCAATCTGTCAAAAGAAGAAATTATCGAAGGTGAAGTATTCTCTTATGAAAAGAAGAAGCTATCAAAGGGGGGTTATTTTCCTTGGTTTGATTCTTTTCGTAGTGGCAATACGTTCCTTTGTTGGAAAAATTGTAGTTATAGAATTTGAAACTTCATTGGTGGTTTTTATAGGTATAGCTGTTGCAACTACATTAGGAAAGGCTTTAGGCGGTTTAGTAGTCAAATATTTGGGTTGTAAAAAAACTATTTTCGTTTCTATGATAATTGCAATTGTGTGCTTGTGCATTGGAAATGGGAACCCCTACACCTTATGCTTGGGTATTCTAATGTTTAATTTTTCAATGCCAATTACATTGTATTATGCAAATCACATTTCAAAAGGAAAAGAAGGCTTTGCTTTTGGTGCTTTGGCAGCAGCCCTAATTCCAGGATATTTATTTGGAATGTTAGAGTATAGCATTTTATCTGCGAAACTATGTATTGCGATACTTGGTGTTTTATCTGCTGTTATTATATGCTTACTAGATCGAGGAGTTAAAGAATATGGAGCTCTTTAGATATTTAGCAATTCCTCTTGTATTAACACTTATTATTGAAACATTGGTTTTGTATTTTTTGAAGGAAAGAAGAAAAAGGGTGTTTCTTCTTTTAATAGGAATGAATGTAATAACCAATATAAGTTTAAATCTAATCGGCTATTATGTGGAAATAGAACAGCTTTGGGTATATGTTATAATGATTATTATATTAGAGGCTATTATATGGATTATAGAAGGAATAGGCTATTTTATTGAAATCAAGGATAAAAGGAAGGCTATTCTTTATACCTTAGCATGCAATGGTATGAGTTTTTTTTAGGGACAATTTTACAAGTCCTTTTGGATTTGATTAGGAGGTGAAAATATGATAATATTAGATGTGCCACCGCTTCCAGCAACTGCGCAATCAGGGTTTATAATTTGGGTGTTACTGGGAATATTTTTAGCTTTGCTATTGGGAATAGGAATTTTTATTTTAGTAAAGTATTTAAAGAATAAGGATAAGAAGTAATATGGAACGATATCAAGAAATAGAACGAACAATTATAAAAACTTACAGGGCTCATTTATGGGCTCCTTTTGTAAAGGCTTTAAAGGAATATAAACTCCTTTCTCCAAATGATAAGGTATGTGTTTGTATTTCTGGTGGAAAGGATTCTATGCTTCTTGCCAAGCTATTCCAAGAGCTAAAGCGTCATTCTGATTTTGAATTTGAAGTTAAGTATCTTGTGATGAATCCAGGCTATAGCCCTAAGAATTTAGAACAGATTGAAAACAATTTAAAGTTGATGCATATTGATGCAGAAATCTTAAATACTGATATTTTTGCAATAGCAAACGCTCAAGAAAAAAATCCTTGCTATCTTTGTGCAAAGATGAGAAGAGGTGCACTTTACAAACTGGCTCAAGAGTTAGGCTGTAATAAGATTGCCTTAGGACATCACTTTGATGATGTTATTGAAACTACACTTATGAATATGCTTAATAGTGGATCATTTCAGACAATGCTTCCTAAACTACATTCAGAAAACTACCCTGGAATGGAATTGATACGACCTATGTATTATATTAGAGAGCGAGATATCATTCGATGGTCAAATTATAATGAACTTAAGTTTATTAACTGTGCTTGTCGATTTACAGAAGGTATAGATAGAAGCAAAGATTTATCTGGATCAAAGAGATATGACACTAAGATACTAATTAAAGAACTTTTAAAATATAATCCTTTAGTTGAAAAGAACATTTTTAAAAGTACTTATAATGTTAATCTCAATAAGATTATTGGTTATAAAAAAGATGACATCTTTATTTCTTTTTTAGATGATTATGACAAATAGTAAAACTATAAAAGAAAATTATCTAAATTCAATTGACTGTCTAAAAGACAGTTTTTTTGTATTGTGAATTCGTTTTCATACTTCAGTAAAAATTAAACGATTGACTTCAAACATTTTTAATCCTATAATAGAAAATTAGTTGAAGGGATAGTGTTTTTATGGCAGATATTGGTTTAGAAATTAAAAATCTCAATAATATGATTCATAGATATTTTGCAAATTTAAAGACTACAGAGCTATTAAATGAGCTTACGGGCAGTAATGGTTATATTATCGTCTATTTGATGAATCATAAAGATGGACTTGTAAGACAGAAGAATATAGAAGAGGTTTTAGGAATTACCCGTTCAACAGCATCTATTGTGTTATCTAATATGGAGAAAAATCAAATTATTACTCGAAGGATTTTACCTACAGATAGCAGGATTAAAAGTATTCACATTACCGATAAAGGTAAAGAAATATTCGATAATATGGAATTAGAGAGGGTTGAATTAGAAAATAAACTAAGAAAAGGATTTTCTGATGATGAAGTAGAACAGTTTCTTAGTTTTATTAAGAGAATAAAGAGGAATATCAAGGAGGAAACAAAATGTTAAAGGTTTTAAAGAAGAGTATAAGAGAATATAAAAAGGCATCTATTTTAACACCATTATTTGTAGCATTAGAGGTTGTTATGGAATGTTTGATTCCCTTATTGATGTCCTATATTTTAAAAATAGCACAACGGGATGTTCCTGATACAACAAGAATTATTATTTTAAGCTTAGTAATTGTGGTCTTAGGTTTTTTTTCCTTAACTTTTGGTGTTTTGTCTGGAAAGTTTGGAGCAATTGCAGCAGCAGGCTTTGCAAAAAATTTAAGAAGAGATTTATTCTTTAAATCACAGGAATTTTCATTTGAGAATATTGATAAATTTTCATCAGCCTCTTTAGTGACACGTATGACTACAGATGTATCCCATATTCAGATGGCGTATGGTATGATTATCAGAATTACAGTTAGAGTTCCTCTAATGATGATTTTTTCAATATCTCTAACCTTCTTAATGTCAGTTAAAATCGGTTTGATTTATCTTTGCATTGTTCCTTTACTAGGAATTATTCTATTTATTATAGTAAAATGTGCGATGCCAAGGTTTGATCGTGTTTTCCATAAATATGACAAGCTAAATGCCTCTGTAGAAGAAAACATTAAAGGTATTCGAGTTGTTAAGACGTATGTAAGAGAGGATTACGAAAAGGAGAAATTTAAAAGGTCCGCAGAAGAGGTTCGTAATGATTTTGTGAAAGCAGAAAGAATTGTTGCTTGGAATCAGCCTGTGATGATGTTCTTTATGTATGCTTCCTTAACTATAGTATCCTTCTTTAGTGCATATTTAATTGTAACTACAAATAGTACAGAATTAGGAATAGAAAATGTTTCTGCAGTGATTACCTATGGTACTCAAATTCTAATGAGTCTAATGATGCTATCTATGATTTTTGTTATGCTATCTTTATCTATATCTTCTATGCGACGTGTGGTTGAAGTATTAAAAGAAGAAAGCACAATTAAGAATCCAGAAGATCCAATCTATGAAGTAGAGGATGGGTCTATAGAATTTAAGAATGTTTCCTTTAAGTACTCCTTAGAAGCAGAAAAATATGCTTTAGCTGATGTCAATATAAAAATTAATTCAGGAGAAATTATTGGTATTTTAGGAGGTACAGGATCTTCTAAGACAACTTTTGTGAATTTACTTTCAAGGCTTTACGATACAACTGAAGGTGAGGTTATCGTAGGTGGTAAAAATGTTAAGGAATATGATTTGAAAACCTTAAGAGATAATGTAGCAGTTGTTTTACAAAAGAATGTGCTGTTCTCAGGAACAATATTAGAAAACTTAAGATGGGGAAATGAGAGTGCTACCCTAGAAGAAGCTAAGGAAGCTTGTCGTCTTTCCTGTGCTGATGAATTTGTTGAACAGTTCCCAGAAAAGTATAATACTTATATTGAACAAGGTGGAACAAATGTTTCAGGTGGACAAAAACAAAGACTTTGTATTGCAAGAGCACTTTTGAAAAAACCAAAGGTATTAATCTTAGATGACTCAACAAGTGCTGTAGATACAAAAACAGATGCAATTATCCGTAAGTCCTTTAGAGAAAGTATTCCTAATACAACAAAGATTATTATTGCTCAAAGAGTTTCCTCAATTGAAGATGCAGATAAAATTATCGTTTTAGATGGTGGTAAAATCAATGCGGTAGGTACTCATGAGGAGCTTTTAGCAAGTAACTCCATTTATCAGGAAGTATATTATTTACAAACGAAAAAGGAGGAAAGATAATATGAAAAAAAGAAGAATTAGTTTAAAAACGTTAGTTCCTATTGTTAAGCGTTTGGTTTCCTCCTATAAATTAGCTTGTATTGTTGTTCTTATTTGTTTGATAATTTCTGCAATAAGTAATATTGCTGCAAGTGTATTTTTACAGCAAATTATTTCTGTAATAGAAAACACTCTAAATGACCAAGCAGGTTCTTTAGAAGTATTTAAAGAAATCCAGCCCAAGCTATTTAATATTTTAATTTTTATGGTAAGCCTATATGGAGTGGGAATCCTATCCTCAATTGTTTATAATCAAATTATGGCTGTTATTGGTCAGGGTTTTTTAAATAAGATTCGTCAAGAAATGTTTAATAAGATGGAATCTCTTCCAATCAAGTATTTTGATCGTCATCTTCATGGAGATATCATGAGTCATTATACAAATGATGTAGATTCCTTAAGACAATTTGTATGTCAATCGTTACCTCAGTGTATTTCAACAGGTTTAAGTATTGTTTTTGCTATCGCAATTATGCTCACCTACAGTGTATGGTTATTCTTAATTGTTATTATAGGTGCAATAGCTATGCTACTCGTAACTAGAAAAATTGGTGGAAATTCAGCAAAATATTTTATGAAGATGCAAATCAGTACAGGTAAGTGTGAAGGCTATATTGAAGAGATGATGCATGGTGCTAAGGTGGTTAAGGTTTTCTCTCATGAGGAAGCATGTAAAGAAGAGTTTGATAAAATCAACAACCAGCTTTTTGATGATACTAAGACTGCAAATCATTTTTCTAATATATTAATGCCTATCTTAGGAAATATAGGAAATATTCAGTATTCCTTAATCTCTATTATTGGTGTTATCTTTTATATTACATCAGTTCCAAATATATCTATCACAGGTATTGGTGTGATGAGCATGTCTATCATAATTGCCTTCCTACCAATGTCTAAGCAATTTAGTCAAAGTGTATCCAATATCTCTCAACAGGTTTCTATGATTGCGATGGCAATGGCTGGTACACAAAGAATTTTAGATTTATTAGCAGAAAAACCAGAAACAGATGAAGGCTATATCACGTTAGTTAATACAGGACTAGTAGATGGTAAGCTTGTTGAAACAGCATCTCGTACGAACTCTTGGGCATGGAAGGTACCTAATGAAAATGGAAGTGAGCTTGTTCCTTTAACAGGAGATATTAAATTAGAGGATGTGGATTTTGGATATTATCCAGAAAAGATTGTACTACATGATGTTAATATTTTTGCTAACCCTGGTCAAAAAATCGCTTTTGTTGGTGCTACAGGTGCTGGTAAAACAACTATAACTAATTTGATTAATCGCTTCTATGAGATACAAGATGGTAAGATTCTATATGATGGAATAGATATTACCAATATAAAAAAGGATGATTTAAGAAGAAGCTTAGGTATTGTTTTACAGGATACAAATCTTTTTACAGGAACAGTCATGGAAAACATTCGTTATGGAAGATTAGATGCTACAGATGAGGAAGTTTATAAGGCAGCTAAAATTGCCAACGCTTATGACTTTATCACCCGTCTTCCTGAAGGTTTTAATACGATGCTTACAGGAGATGGTGCTAATTTAAGTCAAGGACAGCGTCAGCTTTTAAGTATTGCTAGAGCTGCAGTAGCAGATGCTCCAGTTATGATTTTAGATGAAGCAACCTCATCTATAGATACAAGAACAGAAAGTCTTGTTCAAAAGGGAACTGACCAGTTGATGGTAGGAAGAACTGTCTTTGTTATTGCTCATAGATTATCCACAGTTAGAAATTCTGATTGTATTATGGTTTTAGACCATGGAAGAATTATTGAACGTGGTAGTCATAATGATTTGCTAGAAGAAAAAGGAACTTATTATCAGCTTTATACTGGCGCCTTTGAATTAGAATAAAATAAAAGAGCTATGAATCAAATATTCATAGTTCTTTCTTTTAGTCATCAAATAAAGTTAATTGTTCATATTCCTCATCTTCATGTAAAGTGTGAAGTATCTTAAATATTTCATCATTGTCGCATAATATATCATTTGCTTTACAAAATTTTAAAAAGAAATCATATAGGTACTTATGATATTTAGAATTACAGATGTAATTGTTTTTAAATTCATTCATATATTGTTTCTTTAATTTTGGGAAATGCTCATCTAGTTTTTGATAGAAGTATTCTCGATTTCCTTCTCTTAAAGTCAAACCAAAGCCAAAACAAATAATTCCTTTGACATGAGCTTCCTTGCACATACTTAGAATTCCTCTTAAATTATCTAAAGTATCATTAATATATGGTAGAATAGGGGAAAGCCATACATAGGTTTCTATCCCTGCATCATTTAGTTTTTTTAAAGTTTCAAAACGCTCTTTAGTTGTACTAACATTTGGTTCAATAATTTTACATAAGTTTTCATCATAAGTGGTTAATGTGATAGAAACTCTAGCTTTAGCTTGCTTGTTAATTTTTTTTAATAAGTCTATATCTCTTAAAATCAAATCTGATTTTGTTTGAAGATGTATTCCAAAACCATATTTATAAATAAGTTCTAACATTTTTCTTGTAAGCTTTAAATCCTTTTCTATAGGCATATAAGGATCAGACATTGAGCCAGTGGAGATGATAGATTTTTTTCTTTTTTTCTTAAGCTCAGCTTCTAAAAGCTCTAAAGCATTTTCTTTGACTTCTATATCTTCGAAATCATAATCCATATTATAACACTTGCTTCTAGAGTCACAATAGATACAATTGTGCTCACAGCCTCTATAAATATTTAAACCATTTGTAGTGCTTAAAATGCTTTTAACAGTAGTATAATGCATACTATCCCTCCTTTACTATCATTATAGCACAAGCCTCCTATAAAAAAGAAGTTGATTTTTTCAAAAAATAACAAATATTTCTTGACTTTATTTTATATTTTGCTATAATAATCAATGCAAGTAAAAAATGGACCCTTAGCTCAGTTGGTAGAGCAACTGACTCTTAATCAGTGGGTCTGGAGTTCGAGTCTCCAAGGGTCCACCATTCAAATTAGCTTGAAATATCAATTAATTTTGATAGTAGAAGAGGGTGCCCTAAACCCTCTTTTTTCTTACCTAGACCTAGTAGACTAAGGAATCAGTGGGTCTCAACCATTTTTAGTACATTAAATCGATTATTTACTGATTTAATGTGAGAAGTAGAGAGGTGCAGATATCGTTTGGTCATCTCATAAGTAGAATGACCTAACAATAGTCTGACAGATTCTATATCTGCTCCTTCAGATACTAAATTAGTTGCATAAGTATGTCTAAGCTTGTGAGGGCTAAGGACTTCAATATTTAACTTTCTTTTGATTTTCTTAAGGATTACTCTTATAGCGTTAGCTGTAAGCTGAGATCCATCTTTAGAGGAAAATAGAAGAAAGTTATTTTTTTTATTCTCTTGCATGTTCTTGATGATTAATTCCTTAGTATATTCATCTGGAATGAAGATATATCTAGGTCTACCTGTTTTAGTATGATCCAAATAGATTTGACCATTATCTAGATCTACATTCTCTTTGGTGATGAACGTAAGCTCTGTAGTTCTAATTCCTGTAGAGATAAGAAGCCGAATGATGAGCTGAGATTGATTGCATAGAGTACTGGCATACTCTAATAATCTCTTTAAGTCGGCTTTATCTACGGTTTCAATTTTAGTTGGAGCTTCTGGAAGAAGATCAACCTTAGAAAAAGAATCTATAAAACCTTTTTTCACCAGGTGATTAAGCATTGCATATAAAGATTTTAATTCTTTATTCACTGTGATGTTTTTGACCTTATAGTTACTTGTACGATAATTTACATAGTTATCTAAAACAGCTTTAGTGATTTGAGATGTAGTATATACCTTATGCCAATCAAAATAGGCAAATATCATTTTTAGATTTGTTATGTAATAGTCGTGTGTAGCTGGTCTTTTGTACAGCTTATTATGAGCTTGAAAAATTTTAAATCCTTCCAGGATATTTATAGATTTTATTTCCTGTTTGGATAGAAGAAAAGCGATTAATTCTTCAGTGTTAATTTGATTCATTTGTTAATACCTCATTTCAAATAATATGTGTAAATTTTAGTTTAACAAATGAAACACTCATGTTATATGTATTTGTGCGAATTCAAATTTTATCAAAAAATCAATAAATTATTCCTCAGAAGAGGATAGGTCTTTGTAGACTAGGTCATCTAAAGAAATATTGAATATAGTATGTAATTTATCTAATACTTCGATAGAGCAGTTTTTAGAGCCATTTTCAAAATTGGTTATAGCTTGAGAAGATATTTCTAACTTTTCAGCTAGATCAGCTATGGACATTTTACATCGCTTTCGAAGAATTCTACAATTTCTATTAAGATGAAAAAACATTTATGTTACCTCCGTTTAATAAAAAATTATTGTTGACACAAATCTAAAAGAGTTATATAATAAAAATACAAATCTTAAAGGTTTGTTTTTGCAAACAAAAAGAAACGGCTCTTATAAAAAGCCTCACAAGAATTATGATAAAATTTTCCTTCGACAAGAAGATTATACCATAAAGTCAAGAGGTTTGCAGTGCCTATTTTATCTTTTTTGTTGAAAAATTGAATAGTGGAGAAGAGACAAAAGAAAAAGAGCCAAGAAGGCCAAAACTTTTAAAAAAGTTTATTTTTTCTTAGCATCTTTTTTGGTATCGTATTTGATATCACAAATATCAAGATAAATAAAATTATCGGTTTTATTTTCTGGATATGTTTTATATTTCTTGTTGACATGAGTTACTTGAAATTTAGATTTGTTTGCTTCATCAAAGAAAGTCATACCGGTTTTTACATTAGCAGTCGTTAAAACTATGAAAATGTATTTGTTTCCTGATTTTACAATTTTTCCGTAAACAGAACCAAAACTGAATCCTTTTTTTGGATACAGCGTACAAGTCTTTTTGAAATCTTGTTCTAACTTATCAGAAATAGAAATCATGTAGTCTGGTGTTATCATTTTCTTGCCTCCCTTCGTAAAAAAATTGTACTACAAAATAGAATTCAAATAAAAATATCAAATTAAATGTGGTAATTTAATTATATCATATTTTGTTACTATTTAGTAGGTGCAATTTATTTAAAAAACACTATTCATTTAAAATTCAAAACTTAATATCTTAATATGAGGAAAAGAAAAAAAGAAGCTATTATGCTTCTTTGACTCTCTTGAATCTGCATATATCTAAAAATATGCAGTCTTCTGAAGAAAGTTTTTCATTTGGATATTTAATACGTTTCTTTTCAATCAAAGTAATCTCTATGGACATTCTATTGATTGGGTCGTATAAAATATTCCCACGTTGAAGATTAAGTGAAGAAAGGCAAGTTAATCTGTTGCTATTCCAATTAATTTTAGCTTTAACTTCCTTACTTCCTAGAAATGATTTTTTCTTTAAGGTTTGGCAACCTTGAAGGAATTCATTTTCAAGTCTTTCTTTCAACTGACTTGTCTCAATATAATAAGACATTATTTATCCTCCTTTCTATCAGATTTTGTTGCCCACTATGATATTGTTGCATGATGCAACTACATATTGATTATATATGTACCTGATAGTGATAGAGGAAAGAAGAACTAATTAGTAATTAATTCTTCACTATTATACCATAAGAATTTTGGGAAGTCATTAAGTTTTGAATCAAAAAAGCACATGTATTTGTGCTTTACTTTGGACCCACTATGATATTGTTGCGATATGCAACTACCATATTGATTATATATGTACCTGGTAGAGATAGAGGAGAACTACCTATTTGCTTGTATAGAATAACAAGCTGCGTATCCAACAAGACCTGTATGTGATAAGGATATTAAGATGGGTGTCAGGGGCTTTGTGGTGAGGCAGAAACCACTTTAAATTAAATATGATTGTTGTTCTCACAATACAATCTAAAAAGCATATACCTGGAACGTTGTTGCATTAGATTTGAAAAAATGTTTTTTACGTCTACCTGGAATATGTGTTCCAGGTATTTTGCTTTATAAGAAAAAGAAAAAGGCTAACAAGTAGCCTTCTGAATTTTTAGTCGCCGTATATCGCTCCCGACCAAATCCTAACGTGTTTACATTTTAACACAATGTAAATTGATTGTCAAATAAAATATGAGAGAGGAGAATTCAAGATGAGAATTGAAAGCAAACAAGGTCTTAAGAAATTAAAGAAAAGATTCCAAGAAGTAGAGCCGAAAAAAGTAGAGGATGAAAATTGTACTTCAGAAGAACGTTGTGCATGGTATTGGATCAAAGTGATAGACTACGCAATTAAAGAAAATCTTTCAATGGATGAAATCGACTATAAGAATACACCAAAAGCTTATCGTAAGCTTTGGAAAGGTCTTAGATAATGAAAGATTGGACAGGAAATATAAATTCGGTTTTTAAAGCTTTAGGAGCCTCTAATCATTGTGTAGAAGAAAGGGAAGAAAATGACTACTATGCAACTTCTCCAGAAGCTATAGAAAAATTACTGCAGCATGAACAGCTAGAGCATACTCTTTGGGAGTGTGCATGTGGGGAAGGACACTTATCTAAAGCTTTACAAGCATATGGGCATCATGTAGATTCTACAGATTTAATCTATCGAGGCTATGGATTAGGAAATATCAATTTCTTAGAACAGACTGCAGTCTATCCAGGAAGTATTATTACCAATCCACCATATAGATACGTAACAGAATTTATCTTGAAAGCCTTAGAACTGGTAGAAGAAGGGCATCATGTGTATATGCTCTTGAAACTCACAGCTTTAGAGGGACAGGAGCGCTACAATAAAGTTTATAGTAAATATCCACCTAAAAAGGTATATGTATTTTATAAAAGAATATCATGTGCTAAAAATGGAAAATTTGGAGCATACTCTTCCTCTGCAGTTGCTTATGCATGGTATGTGTGGGAAAAAGGATATACGGGGGATACGATAATTAAATGGATATAGAAAAGAAAAAAGCAAACTCAAATAAATGAATTTGCTTATATGACTTTTCAACCGTATGTCGTTTCCACCCAAGTCTAGGACAGGCATATTCTAGCATAAATTATATTTAATGTCAAATACGAAGGAGGTAGAAACATGAGAGCAAGAAGCCAAAATGGAAGGGTGTCTATGAACGTTGTAGATTTACGCATTCAAGAGCCATATAAGAAAAGAAAGACCTGGAATGTAGTCTGTGATAAAGAGGACTACTCCTACCTAATGGGAGAATACTCTACAGAGGAAAAAGCACTAAAGGTTTTAAAATTATTTGATGAAATACACAGTATCAGAGAAACTACAGTTTTTGGTTTTCCACAGGATAATGAC
>JAMPGQ010000045.1 GCA_023663825.1 Anaeroplasma bactoclasticum | reverse complement strand
ACTAAATTAGAGGTTTTTACCTCTAGAGGAATAAATTTATTTATTTCTTTTGTTCTACAAAAATAAAGAATTAAATTCAGTTGAATTTAATGAAATTTATTTAATAGTATTTAATAAAAAGAAACAACTATTCTATGATTTTTGTAAAAACTTTAAATATCCTGATGGTAGAACAGGAATGACATTTGAGAGTAGATGCTTTCTAAATGGTGATGATGTAGCAAATACTACAAGCATAATTCAAAATATATTTTATTTTGTTAGTGTAGTATATTTTATTCCTATCATATTTTTTATAATATGGATCAAATACATATATGAATTTTTTATGCAGTCCGAAATAAAAGTATTTCAAATCAACCACTATTTTTATAAATCAAAAAGAAGAATTTGGTTGCAAGAAGCTTTAAGAAATATTTGTTTATTTATGATATGTACTCTGTTGACTTTTGCAGGATTTAGCATATTTACAAGAATACCTTTAGAAAGCTTTTCTTTATTCTTTATTTTTATTTTTTTAGAAATGTCTATATTGATTTTCTATATTAGAAGATTAGTATATAAAAGTTTGAGGTGATGTTTTTTATGAAATGGACTATCAAAATTGAAGACAAAAGTTTTAAGGATTTAAATGTTTTTCATAATTGTTCTGTAGAATTTGAATCAGGCAAATTTTATGCAATCAAGGGAGAATCTGGTGTTGGCAAAACAACACTCTTAAAAATGATTGGATTATTAGAACCATTTAAGGGACAAATTCTATTAGATAATAATGTGATTTTGTCCAATGATTTAGAAAAATACAGAAGACAAAATTTTACATACATATTTCAAGATTTTAAATTAATACCTGAACTTACAGTTTACGAGAACGCAATATTGCCTTTAAAAAATCTTCATGAATCTATAGATATGGTTTATATAGATGAGATCTGTCAATTTTTAGGTATTAGTTCAATACTACATAAACAGGTATTGTTTTTGTCTGGAGGAGAGGCACAAAGGGCTTGCATTCTTCGAGCCTTGGTAACAAAACGTCCTTTTATATTGGCAGATGAACCTACTGGCAGTCTTGATGGAAAGAATGTAGAAATTGTAATGCGTATTTTAAAGGATATCAAAGTGAAATACAATCGAACAATCATTATGGTTACCCATGATAAAAACTTAGATAATTACTTTGATTGTATTTATAATATAGAAGAAAAAAAGGTTGTGCCGTATGTATAATTTGAAATATATGTGGAAGACTTTAAAAATCAAATCAAAGAATATGATTTTAATATATGTGGGAATTTTGCTCGTTTTATTCTTATCATCTTTTTCTGCAGAATTATTTCAAAAGGATAGTCAAAGATATTTTTATTCTTTTCCAAATAATTTCATATATGGAACCGAAAGCTTAAAAACAGAAGATTGCTCAAGCTTTTATCAAAGCATAGAAGACAAAAATAAAACCTTGAACGCAAATGGATTGGATGTTAAAACCACTAATTTTTACTTTGAAAAAAGTTTTAAATTGAATAATTCATTCTCAACATATGATGCTATTATAGGTTCCAATGAGTATCTATTAGAACTAATATACCGTACACAAATAGATTGGATTTTTAAAAATGAATTAACTAATGATTCTGTTTATTTGCCAGACTATATATATGAAGAATTGAATCATCCACAAACCATTGTTTTATCTGATGATGCCACAGATTTTAAAAAAGAATATAGCATTAATGGTATATTTAAAAGTAACATTCAAATAAAAACTATTTTTTATGGAACAAGTAATTACTCCTATTCTTTGCCTTTAATAGTAAATGAAACAGCTTTATTAGATATATTTAAACCAAGCCAAATTGAAACCTGCAGTTATATTATAGAATTAAAAAATAAAATAAAAGAAGAAGATGTGACCATAATAAATAATTTGTATGGTTTTGCCGAATATTCTTTAAAACAAGAAAATAATGATAGGGCTATTATGAATGGGGTTTATAGTGCATTATACCATCTAGTTTTTGTTATTTTTATAATAGCTATAGCTTTGGTTACTTTATTGTTTTGTTTCATGTATAAAAGTTTAAAAAATTATTTGGATATAAACTCAATATTTTATTTGTCTATAAAAAAAAGATATTTGTATAGCTTTTTGCCTAATGTAATATTATTTACTATTCCATTAATAGGCATATTAACTTTAGGATTAGTTATAAACTGTATTCTTTATTTAAATTTCAATTATTTTATTAACTTGTTTCAGCCGTCTATTTTCGTGGTATATTTATACGTTATATTAATGGTTTTAATAATAGGATTTATAGATATATTAAAAACCCGTAGAGCTTATGTCAAAAAAATGACAACTAATTTTTAAAACCAACTAAAAAATATGGAAGAATAAAAGGTTTTTCATAGACTATAAGGGTGGTAAAAACGCCACCTTTTTTTGATAAAAAAACTTAAAAACTAAACAATACACTGCATCTAAAATTCTATTTTATTGGTTAGTAGAACTATAGTTTTATTTACTGCAAAATGATATAATATTATTAATATAGTTTAGGACAATGATATTAGAAGTGGGAGTAAATAATAACAATAATAGTGATATTCATCTTAATAGAAACATTGATTTGGAAAGTAAGATAGAAAGTAGGATTAGTAATAATATAATATTAAAGTTAATGGCAGAAACTTTTAATTTTAATTCTAACGTCATTTTATATTTTAGATAGGCAACAGATTAAAGACAAGGTTCTGCTGAGCATATAATTTATGATTATCAACCTCAAACGCTAAGAAATCCTAAAAAGTATAGATGAAATAGGCTTTAACAAAAAGGGACAAAAAAGATACGAACTATCAACGTATTTTGCTGAAAGCTTGCGAAACAAAATCAGCAATACGTATAGATAATTATTTTGTTCAATTTGCAACTAAAAGTTTATTGAATTCTTTTGCATTATTAGATATAATATTTAAGAAATGATAAGAAAGGAAAAAGAGTATGAAAAATTATACAAAAGTAACAAGTAAGTTTATCGAAGATATTCAATCTGAGGTAACCATTTACAAGCATAATAAAACGGGTGCTCGTATTTGTACTATTGAAAATGATGATACAAATAAAGTATTTTCAATTGCTTTTAGAACACCACCTATGAATAATGGAGGATTAACACATATCCTAGAACACTCTGTATTATGTGGTTCTAAAAAGTATCCAGTTAAAGATCCATTTGTTGAGCTATTAAAGAGTTCTTTAAATACATTCTTAAATGCATTTACCTTCCCTGATAAGACAATGTATCCTTGTGCAAGTCAAAATGATAAAGACTTTAAGAACCTAATGAGCGTTTATATGGATGCAGTATTCTATCCACAAATCTATGCTCATGAGGAAATCTTTATGCAAGAAGGATGGCATCATCATATTTTAGATGAGAATGAACCGGTTGTTTATAATGGTGTTGTTTATAATGAAATGAAGGGTGCTTTCTCAGACCCACAACAGATTCTATTTAGAAATCTAATGCATTCTTTATATCCTGATACTGCCTATGGATTTGAATCAGGTGGAGATCCTGCTTATATTCCAGATTTAACCTATCTAGAATTTAAAGAATTCCATTCTAAATATTATCATCCAAGCAACTCCTATATTTTCTTATATGGAAATTGTGATATGGAAGAACGTATGAATTGGCTAGATGAAGCATATTTATCCGCATTTGATCATATTGATTTTGATACAACGTTAAAGTATCAAAAAGCATTTGCCAAGCCAATTTATCAAACTGGATATTATCCAGTAGCTAAAGAAGTACCGCTAGATAATAAGAGCTTTTTATCTTATAACGTTGCTTTCCCAACAACACTAGATCCAAAGCTTATGATTGCAACAACTACATTAGTAGATGTTTTGTTAAATATTCCTGGAGCCCCTCTAAAACAAGCTTTAATTGATGCTCATTTGGGTGCTGATGTTATGGCGGCATTTGATGATGGATTATTACAGCCACTTTTGGGAATTATTGTTGTGAATGCAGATGAGAAAAGAGAGAATGAATTTATCAGCTTAGTTGATTCTACTTTAAATGATATTCTTGCAAAAGGATTAGACCATGAAGCATTAAAATCTTTAATTACCTTTGAAGAATTTAAGGTTCGTGAAGGTAAATTTAGTTATATGCCAAAGGGATTAGAAATTGAAATGAGCTGTTTAAATTCTTGGCTATATGATGAGGACCAACCTTTTTCTAAGCTTGAAAATTTAAAATATTATCAAGAATTAAGAGAAGATATTGATCATGGCTATTTTGAAAAGATTATCACAGATTTAATCTTAAATAACCCTCATAAGAGTTATACTAAGCTATGTCCATCTTATACATGTGCAGAGGAGAAAGAAGCAGCTTTAACAGAAAAGCTTGCTAAGTTTAAGGCCTCTTTATCTAAAGAAGAATTACAGGCATTAATTGAAAAGAATAAGGCATTAGCTGTTTATCAATCTACACCTTCTACACCAGAAGAGATTGCAACTTTGCCTAAGCTTGAATTAGAGGATTTAAATCCAAATCCTGAAAAATTAAATTGTGAAAAAATTAAAGGTGAATTTGATACCTTATTCTCTGATTATTATACAAATGGAATTGATTATGTAAATTATTCCTTTGATTTAACTGGCATTGATGGAAAAACAATTCAATATGCTCAGTTATTAAGTGATTTATTAAAGAATCTATCTACTGAAAAGACTTCTTATTTTGAAATCAATCAATTGGTTCAAAAGTATACTGGTGGTCTTTCATTTAATGTGGCTCCTTATAAGACAATAAATAGAGCTACAAAGGTTAACTTTAGTGTTTCCTTTAGTGCACTAGGAGAAAATGTTGAAAAGGTTAGTAGCTTGGTTTGGGAAATCTTATTCAAAACAAACTTCAAGGATTATAAGAGATTGTATGAAAGAATGAATGAGCTAAATGCAGGATTAGAGATGAGTGTTGCTCAACGTGGACATGTAGTAAGCTTAGTTCGTGCATCTTCATATTTCGATGAAGCAAGCTATTTAAATGACTCAATTAGTGGCATTGGCTATATCGACTTTGTTCATGATTTATTCGTTAATTTCGAAGCAAAGAAGGAAGAATTATGTGCAACATTAGAAGATTTAGTATTAAAGCTATTCAACCAAAAGAAATTTATCTTACGCTTCACAGGGAAGAAAGAGGCTTTAGATAAGGCAATGCCTACAGTAAATAAGTTCTATAATGCATTAGAGACTAAGGCATATCGTTTTAGCTCTGATTATAAGCCTCATCTATTAAATGAAGGCATTAAAACACAATTTGATGTTAACTTTGTTGCCAAAGCTGGTAATTATAAAGCACCATTTAATGGAGCAATGCTTGTTTTAAATAATTGCTTAAGCTTAGATTATTTATGGATGCAGGTTCGTGTTCATGGTGGGGCATATGGCTGTATGTTAAATACTCAAGCTACAGGTGGTATTGGATTTACCTCTTATCGTGATCCAGAGATTGCAAGAACAAAGAAGGTTTATGAGGATGTTGTTTCTTATATTGAAAATTTAAATCCAAGCGAAGAGGATTTATTAAAATATAAGATTGGTGCTATTGGCAGCTTAGATACAGTAATGCATGTAAGTGATAAGGGGAAAAAGGCTCAAAGTGACTATCTAGCTGGAAATACTTATGAGCTTCAATCTAAGATTCGTAAACAAGCATTAGAAGCTACAAAGAAGGATTTAACTAGTTTAGCTCCATTATTTAAGGAAGCTTTAGCTACTGAAAGCTTATGTGTTATCGGTAATGCAAATAAGGTAGAAGCAAATAAAGACTTATTTAAGGATGTTAGAAATTTAACTAAGTAAAAGGATTTGAAGGGGTTGTTAAGAGACTGAAAAAGTTTCTTAGCATCCCCTATTTTTTTGTGGCAAAACAATAATAAAACTTGAGTTTTTTTTAGTGGTTTTAATTATTACTATTTAGCGAAATAAAAAAATTATTTTTATTTAACAGAAAAAAGCATACTTTCATATATTAAAATAGGCATAATGCTTATGTTATATTAATAAGTATTAAAGTACTATTGTATTTGGGAGAGGTATAAATGTGTGGAATTGTTGGATATATTGGCAAGGATAATGCATTAGAGGTAGTAATAGAGGGATTGAAAAAACTAGAATATCGGGGATATGATTCTGCTGGAGTTGCTTATCAAAAAAATAATGAAATACAGATTTGCAAAGAAAAGGGAAGAGTTTTAGATTTGAAAAAATGCATTATGGATTCTAATTCCTCTTTAGCAATTGGCCATACACGCTGGGCTACGCATGGAGAACCGAATCAAAGAAATGCACATCCCCATAGTTCTATGAGTGGTCGTTTTATAGTTGTACATAATGGCATTATAGAAAACTATCAAAAATTAAAGTTTGAATATTTAGATGGGTATCGTTTTATAAGTGATACAGATACAGAAATTATTGCAGATTTAATTGAATATTTTTCTAATACATTAAGTGTTGATGAGGCAATACGTAAAACGATGAGCTTAATTGAAGGATCCTATGCTTGCTTAATTTTAGATGTAGAACATCAGGAGCATATATATTGTATGAAGGATAAAAGTCCTCTTCTTATTGGAACTGGAAAAGAAGGAGTGGTCTTTTCTTCGGATATTACAGGATTAGTTGGGTATGCGAATGAATATATGGCTTTGGAAGACAAGACCTTTGGAATTGCAACTATAGAGGATGTATGCTTATATGATCTTATTGGTATACCCAAGAATAAGTCTTTTCAAAGAATAGCTATTCAAAAAGAAGAAATAGATAAACAAACCTATGACCATTTTATGCTAAAAGAAATTCATGAACAGCCGATGATGATTAGAAATTTGATTCAACATTATTTTAATAAAGATGAAGTCAATATTTCTCCTAAGCTTATCCATCAAATTAGACAAAGCGATAAAATAAATTTTGTGGCTTGTGGATCTTCTATGTATGCTTCCTATTTTGCAAAATATTATATGGAAAAGCTTTGTGGAATTCCTTGTGAAGTCTTTTGTGCATCAGAGCTTGTTTATTCAACTCCTCTAATCTCAAAGCGTCCTTTTTTTATCTTTTTCTCTCAAAGTGGGGAAACGGCTGATTTACTAGCAGTGATGAAAAAGATAAAGAAACAAAAGCATCCGATTCTTACCATCACCAATACGATAGAATCAAGTATGGTTAGGTTATCCGATTTTTATTTAAATATTTATGCAGGAAAGGAAATTGCTGTCGCATCTACAAAGGCCTATACTGCAATGGTTGTAACATCGGCTATTTTAGCTAGAGCCGTAAGTAAGACTAAAACGAATTTAAAGAATAATTTAAAGGCTGTCAGTTTAGCAATGGAAAAGGTTTTAGAAAATAAGGAAGTATGTAAGGGTATAGCAAAATCAATTATCGATAAGCAAGACTTATTTTATTTGGGTAGAGGAATTGATTACTGGACATCTTTAGAAGCTTCTTTAAAACTAAAAGAGATTGCTTATATTCATACAGAAGGCTTTTCTTCAGGAGAACTTAAGCATGGACCAATTGCCTTAATTACTAAAAATACTCCAGTTATTGCCATTATTACACAAGAAGGAACAAATCGAATTATAAGAAGTAATCTTGCTGAAACTGCTTCACGTGGAGCTAAGACATATGTGATTTCTTCAAAAAGCCTATCTACTCCAAATGATGATGTTATCATTCCAAATGTTGCTCATTATTTATCTCCTTTAGTGAGTGTTTTAGTTGTTCAGCTTATTGCGTATTATGCTGCAGTGTTAAAGCATAGTGATGTGGATAAACCAAAAAATCTTGCAAAGAGTGTGACAGTAGAATAAAAAAGTTCTAAATTAGAAGTTATATTTATACAATATAATAGTAATAGGAATGCCCTATTCAAAGTGGTTTGAATGAGGGCTTTTTTTCTTAAAGGAGGAGCCATGCAAAAACAAATAGAAGAATTAGTTAAAGAATATAGTACGAATAGCTCTAGTGGTTTAAATACAGTAAATGTCACGAAAAATAGGAAGGCTTATGGAGAAAATAAGATTAAGGAAAAAAAGAAAACAAATATATTTGTAAAGTTTTTAAAAAGCTTTAAGGATAGTTTAATTTTAATTCTTATGGCTTCAGCTATTATTTCGGTGATTTTAGATCCAAATGAGTATGTAGATAGTATCATCATTTTAGTGGTGGTCTTTTTCAATTCTATCCTAGGTGTTATCCAAGAAACTAAGGCAGAGCGTAGTCTAGAAGCATTAAAGAAGATGTCTTCTCCCACTACTAAAGTAATTCGTAATGGGCATACGATGAGTATTCCTTCAGAGGAATTGGTTGTTGGAGATGTTATGCTTATAGAAGCAGGAGATCATATTTCAGCAGATGCTAGAATTATGGAAAGCTTCAGCTTGGCTGTAGATGAATCTGCCTTAACAGGAGAATCCTTGCCAGTCCATAAGGATGCGACAACTATATATGAGGAGAATGTTTCTTTAGGAGATAAACGTAATATGGTCTTTTCCTCTACCTATATAACTAGTGGTAAAGCCAAAGTTTTAGTCACCCAAGTAGGTATGAATACAGAAATGGGAAAGATTGCAGGTATGCTAAATGAACATCTAGATGCAACTACACCTCTACAGCATAAGCTTTCCTCTGTTGGTAAAGTTATAGGAATTATGTCATTAATCATTTGTACATTTGTTTTTATATTGGAAATGATTGCAGAGCAGAAGAATGGCTCTGTTCTATCAAAGGTTTGGGTAGATTGTTTTAAAACGGCTATCGCCTTAGCAGTGGCAGCTATACCAGAAGGGTTAGCTACAGTTGTGACAATTGTGCTTGCTATTGGTGTAGGTAAGATGAGCAAAAAAAATGCAATCGTAAAAAGATTACCTGCAGTAGAGACCTTAGGCTCCTGCAGCGTTATTTGTTCGGATAAGACAGGTACACTTACCCAAAATAAAATGATTGTTCAAAAGCTATATTGTAATGACATAAAGACATTAGAGTTTTTAAACAAAAAAGAAAAAGAACTCTTAGAATACTTTGCAATTTGTTGTGATGCAACCTTAGAAAAGAATGAAGCAATTGGAGATCCAACAGAAGTTGCTTTATTAGAGGCAAATCAAAAGTATGGTAATCCTATAAGAAGTATAAATAAAGTATTAGAATTACCTTTTGATAGTGATAGGAAGATGATGACAACCGTTATTCAAGAGGATAGAGGTTATCTTGCAATAACGAAAGGTGCCTTTGATGTTATTATTGCACGCTCTACAAATCCTATAGACGAAAAAGATAGAGTCTATAAAGTAAATGAATATTTGGCTAAGGATGCTCTTCGAGTGTTGGCCATTGGAATTCAAAGCTTTTCCAAGAAGCCAACGGCATCTATGCTAGAAAAGAAAATAGAGTTTTTAGGTTTAGTTGGTATGGCAGATCCAGCACGACCAGAGGTGAAGGAAGCAATAGAGATCGCAAAGTCTGCAGGAATTTTCACCGTTATGGTTACGGGAGATCATATTACTACCGCAACTGCAGTTGCCAAAGAATTAGGAATTTTAGATGAGAAACATAAAGCTATTACTGCTCAAGAATTAGATAAAATAAGTGATGAAAAATTACAAAAAACAATAGAAGAATATAGTGTCTTTGCAAGAGTTGCTCCTAAGGATAAGGTTCGTATCGTAGAAGCATGGCAAAAAAAAGACGCCATCGTTGCGATGACGGGAGATGGTGTAAATGATGCTCCTGCACTAAAAAAAGCGGATATAGGTTGTGCTATGGGAATCACAGGAACAGATGTATCTAAGGAAGCAGCAGATATGATTTTAGTGGATGATAATTTTAGCACCATTGTTTCTGCAGTTAAGCAGGGAAGAGGCATCTATGATAATATCAAGAAATGTGTAAAATATCTTCTCTCTTCTAATATTGGTGAAGTATTTGTCATATTTATGGCTTCCTTAATTTCTGCATTAACCAATATCTCTATGGGGGTTCCTCTCTTACCAATTCATTTATTATGGATTAATCTTATAACAGACTCCTTACCAGCCTTTGGTATTGGAATGGAAGAGGTAGAAGATACAATCATGGAAGAACAGCCTAGATTAAAAAAAGAAGGTTTTTTTGCACACCATATGACAATTCAAATTCTTATTGAAGGATTTATTATAGGAATGTGTGCAATGATGGCATATTCTATTGGTCATTTCCTCGAACACTCTCATATGCTTGGTCAAACTATGGCATTCTTCACATTATCTACTTCACAATTACTTCATGCATTTAATGTAAAATCAAAGCACTCAATATTTACAATTCAAAGCTATAAAAATAAATTCTTAAACTTTGCAATCCTTTTAGGATTTGCCTTACAATTTATTGTGGTGTATTGTCCTAGAGTAAATACACTATTTAAATTTACACCCCTATCCTTTACAAATCTTGTTATCTGTTTAGGATTATCCTTACTGATTTGTGTATATTCTGAATTATTCAAAAATGATGATAAAAATAACTTAAAATAACAAGTAATCCTATACATTAAAAAAGAAGATAGAGATAGCAAATTTTAGCAAATAATATCTTGTATAATCTGATAATACAAAAGTCCTTTTCCTATGAGAAGAAGCATACAATCAATCCTTTCAAAAGAAATGTTGTAATTTTGCATAAGAATCTAAAGAGATATTTTTAAGAATAATATTCATACAAAAACATTTTTTACAAAATAATGATTTGATTAAAAAATGTCAAAAAATGGTGGTTTATTTTCATTTGACTTTGTGCTATAATTATCGATAGAAAATTATAGGAAGTGGTAGAATGAAAAAACGTCCATTTTTATGGATTACTATATTGTTTTTCGTTTTAAATATTTTTAATACTTATTTTTTAACTCTAGCAAGCTTTAATCAATATATTATCCCTTTTAACCATAGTTTTTTATCTGAAGTATGTTCTATTATTGGTAATTTTGCAATATTAGGTATATTCTATTTAATTGGTATACTGTTTTTTAAAAAACCAAGAAAAATAGCAATTTATTTGACGAGTTTAACTTTTATTTTAAATGTAGCTATCATCGCCTTACAATATTATATGAAGAGCTATAAGCTTGCATTTTCAGTATTTAATTTTTCCTTAATGAAGAGTCCTACAGGTGGTTTTGGTGGCAAAGTATTTTTAGATTGGATATATGAGCTGTTTTTATATTATCGTATTTTGACACTGATTCCGTTTGTAGCTATGTTGCTTCTTTTAATTGTTTTTAGAAAGCATTTTTTAAACATCAAAATTCAAGTGTCATTTCAAAAGATATTTTGTAGCTTCGCAGTACTATTCGGATGTTCAATAGGAACTTATGGTTACTATCAATATTCTTTGGATAAAAACTGGGGATTTTCAACAGACTATGCTCAGTATGGATGTCAGTACGCTGGGGCATATAATTATTATATTTCTGAATTTATCTTCCGTGTAGATAATCGTGCAATTGATAAAGACGCAAATGTGACAGAAGAATTAAGGGAATTATCAGAATACAATAAAAACAAAGCCAGCTATGTGAACGCTATTGATCATAAGACATATTCTAATAAGGATAAACAAACAGGAATTTTAAAAGGAAAAAATATCTTTGTAATTCAAATGGAATCTACAATGTCTTTCTGTTATCAAAAGTCATTTAATGGGATAGAGGTTACTCCTAATTTCAATAAGCTATTTAAGGATCAAAATTGTTTTTATTTTAACAATGTATATACTACCGTAGGTATAGGAAATACTTCAGATGCAGAATTTGCCTTTTTTACAGGGCTGTATCCAACAGGAGATATGACTATTGCCTGGGAATTTGATTCTTATGATTTTCAGATTACTGCTTTAGGAGATCATTTCAATGACTACTTGTCTTATTCTTATAATCCTACAAATGAAAGCTTTTATAATCATAACAATTTACATGAACA
Organism: Anaeroplasma bactoclasticum; assembly: GCA_023663825.1. GTDB lineage: Bacteria > Bacillota_I > Bacilli_A > Acholeplasmatales > Anaeroplasmataceae > Pelethenecus > Pelethenecus bactoclasticus_A. The sequence goes on along the minus strand of JAMPGQ010000045.1, from coordinate 6,817 downwards.
ATTGTATAAAGTAACTGATTTTAGAGGCTTAGAGACCTTTGAATCTTTATATCCGAAAAAAGAGAATAAAGAAAAGTATTTAAATTATTGGATTAGTGATGCATCTATTTTAAATTGGGCTGCTGAAACACAGCTTGAGGCAAATCAAAAGGGAAAAAATGCATTATCATTTGTTGAAACAATTACTCCACATAATCCATTTTACGATATGTCAGAGGATTTACCTAATTTTACAAATTATGATTATGGCATTAGTTCTAGTTATTATCAGTTAACAAACTACATCAATCAGGTCAAATATAACGATACAATGCTATGGAATTTTCTTAATGATGTAACAAATGAAAAAAGTCCAAATTATTTGAAGGATACAATATTTATATTATATGGTGACCATGGGAATGCACTATATAGGGGGGCTTATGAATCTTTATTTGATTATGAATTAGATGATTTAGAATATCGAAAGCTTTTATTGAATATTCCAGTTATTGTTTATGATCCAACTGGTAAAATTTATGAATCAATGGATCAGCAAGAAATTGAAACAATTTTATCTCAGACAAAATCAAATACCGATATGTATCGTACACTAATCAACCTATTTGGAATAGAAACAGATCAGGCTTATTATGGGGTGAATATGTTTAGTGGAGAACCATCTTTCTCTTATGATCCTAAAAATTTAGATATTATTACAGATGACTTTATGTACTGTAAGAAAAATGAACAATTCGAGATATATAATGGTAATCAAATTCGCATGGATTTAGTTGAATATATCCTAGATTTCAAAAAGAAACAAGATTCTTATCTGAATACTTTAGTATATACATCCGATAAAAAGAAATAGAGTTTAAAACAGTATGAACCTAAGGGGAAGTACTGTTTTTCTTTTCTTTTATGTTTAAATAAGGTATAATAAGTAATAATAAAAGACTTGAGGTGTTGTGATTTATGTTTGAAAAATTATCAAGAATAAAGGTCTTTAGAGACCCACTTTATGGATATATAGAAGTTGAGTATAAAATAATATTACAATTAATTGATTCAAAAGAGGTACAACGTTTAAGAAGAATTCGTCAGTTAAGTGGTGTGGCAATGGTTTTCCATACAGCTGAGCACTCTCGTTTTACGCATGCATTAGGCGCGTATCATATCGCTAACCTTGTATTACATCATGTAGAAGGAATTGAGGTTTTAAGTGAATATGAACGCGTTGTATTCTTATGTGCTTCTTTACTTCATGATATAGGACATGGGCCTTATTCCCATGCGTTTGAAAACGTCTTATCAACTTCTCATGAAGCGATGACAGAAAAGATTATATTATGTCCAGAAACAGATGTTTATCAAATACTAAATCAAGTACCAGGATTGGCAGAGGATGTTGCAGGAATTATTGGCCATAAGGGAAAATTTCCTTTGATTGAATCTTTTGTTTCTTCCCAGCTTGATGTCGATAGAATGGATTATTTAACACGAGATGCATATTTTACAGGTGCCACATATGGAACTATTGATATGCATAGACTGCTAAGAAGTATGAAGGTTGTTGATCGTAAGGTTTTATGTAGAGCTTCAGGAGTGCATACCCTAGAGTCTTATTTGATGAGTAGATATCACATGTATTTCCAAGTTTATTATCATCCGGTTGCTAGAGCCTATGAGCTTCTTTTAGAAAGTATATATGAGCGTATAAAGGATTTAACTAAAAATGGAATTCAGATAGATGCAAATTTAGATTCCTTCTTAAATGTTGTTCAAAATAATGATGATGTAGCATCTTATATTGAATTAGATGACGCATATGTTAATGGATTCATTAAGCAATTGGCAAAATCAGAGGATTTTGTATTAAGAAGATTAGCTCTTGCTTTTAATCATCGTAAACTATTTAAGTATATTGATTTGGCAAACGAACCAGATCCTAAGTTAATAGAAGAAATTAAGGTTAAAATGAAATCTAATCCAAATGGGAAGTATTTCTATTTTGAAAATTCTGTATCAGCTGTAGCGTATTTACAGAAGGATAAACAAAATACAGATGATTTGATTGCGATAAAGGTAATTCTTCCAAATGGTGAAATTAAGAATCTTGATGACTATTCACCTATTGTTCATAGTCTTGTTTCTTCAAGCTATAAGCGGGTAGAGCGTATTTATTATTTTGAGGATCTTTTATGTCAAGCGTAATAGTAGTTGAAGGCTTACATGATAAAATCCGTATTGAAAGTGTATTTCCTGATGCGAATATTATTATAACAAATGGGAGCGAAATTAGTGAGGATACAGTTGAACTTATAAAGAATTTGAGTAAAACAAATGAAATCATTATTTTTACAGATCCAGATTCTCCTGGAGAAAAAATAAGAAATCGGGTTTCTTTGGCAGTGCCAAATGCTCTTCATGCTTTTCTAAGAAAAAAGGATGCAATCAGTAAAAACAAGAAAAAGGTGGGAATTGAACATGCTTCAAAGGAATGCATTTTAGAATCTTTATCTCATCTATACTCTAATCAATGTCAAACTGACACTATAAGTCTAACAGATATTTATGAATTAGGATTAATGGGGATGCAAAATAGCAGAAGCTTAAGAGATAGAATTTCAGAAGAATTAAACATTGGAAAACCAAATGCTAAAACCTTTTTGAAAAGAGTGAATATGCTACAAATAAAAAAAGAGGAATTAAAGGAATTATGTCAAAAATTGGAAGTGTAAGCTTTGTTGAAAAAAGCTTAAAAGAAAATCAATTTAAAATCAAAAAGAAATTTGGGCAAAATTTCTTAACAGATGCCTCAGTTTTAAAAAACATCGTGGATGCCTCAGATGTGACAAAGACAGATGCAGTCATTGAAATAGGACCTGGACTAGGCGCTTTAACAGAGTTATTATGTGAAAGAGCAGGATTTGTCTTGGCTTATGAGATTGATTATGAATTATTACCAATATTAGAAAAAAACTTAAATGGTTTTTCAAACTATAAAGTTATTTTGAAAGATGTTTTAGAGGCAGATGTATTACAAGATATAAAATTATATTTAAAAGAATATAAGAATATTTATGTTGTGGCTAATTTACCCTATTATATAACTACACCAATACTATTAGGTTTGTTATCTAAGAATTTACCTATAAAGCATTATGTAATGATGATGCAGTTGGAGGTTGCAAATCGCATTTGTGGAAAACCAGAGACGAAGGATTATAATGCATTAAGTATTTGGATAGAATATAAGGCAAAGGCAACTAAGATATGCAAGGTGCCAAGAACTGTGTTTGTTCCATCTCCTAATGTAGATAGTGCTGTTATTCGTCTAGATGTCTATGACACTTTGCCTATAAAAGCATTAGATGAGGAGAACTTTTCTAAATTGATTAGGCAAAGCTTTGCACAAAGGAGAAAGACAATATTTAATAATCTATCTTTAGCATATGATAAGCGACTGGTTACTGAAATGCTTGAGTCTTTAGGGATATCTCCTAGTGTAAGAGCGGAGGCTCTTACTACTAAAGATTTTGTTGAAATGAGCAATTATTTAACACAAAAACTAAATTAAATTCATAACCTAACTATAGGTGAGGATTTATGCAAAAGGGAGATATTGTGAGTCGTTTATCTCATAATCAGGATATTATATTTATTATAACAGAAATTGAGGGGGATACAGCCTTTTTACATGGCTTGTATATTCGGTTGGTTGCTGATAGTGATATATCAGATTTAGTTCCTGTAGATTCAGCAGTTTTAAACAGATATAAGGAAAGTAAATTAGAATATGAAAAAAATATTATTGCTTCATATAAAAAGAAAATTGGTCATATTACAGGTAAGATTTTACATTTAGATAGTGATCCATTTTATTTGACGAAATGTATGAATCTATATAAATCTTTGGGTATATATGCCTATGGTGTAGAATTGAATGAACAGCAGATGGCAGAACAGATTTTAGGGTATATCCAAAAGATAAGACCGAATATTATTGTTTTAACGGGTCACGATTCTTATAATAATAGAGGTCTAGATGATTTAAGAAATTATAAAAACACCATCAATTTTATAAAAGCAGTTTTACGCATTCGTAGTCAGTATGATTTAGATGATATTTGTATATATGCAGGCGCATGTGGAAGTAATGCAGAAAGCCTAATTGCTGCAGGGGCGAATTTTGCCTCTTCGTTTGACAGAAAAAATATTGAAGCATTTGATCCGGCAATTGTTGCAATTATGGTTGCAATCACACCATTCAATCAAATTGTGGATATTGAAAATATATATAATTTTTCTAAAATGCAAAAAGGAAGTATTGGTGGAATAGAATCTTATGGTAAAATGAGATTGTTAGTTCGTTAGAAAGGACGGAAACAGCAATGATTTTTGAGAAGGCATATGCTAAAATCAATTTAGCGTTAGGGGTTGGAAAAGAAGCAGATGGTTATCATGAGGTAGAAAATTTAATGGTACCTATTGATTTATATGATGAGTTATTTTTTGAAAAAACTATTGAGGACTCTCTTGAGTGTGAAGAAGACATCCCTAATAATATTTGCTTAAAGGCGATTCATCTTTTTAAAGAGAAGTTTCTTATTAAAGAATGTGTTCACATAACACTTCATAAAAAAATCCCTATTATGGCTGGACTAGCTGGAGGAAGCAGTGATGCTGCAGCAACACTTCGTGGATTAAATCGATTGTTTGAAGTTGATGCTAGCTATGAGGATTTGTATGAGATTGCTTCCCAACTTGGATCTGATGTCCCTTTCTTTTTACGTAACCAGATAGCATTATGCACAGGGCGAGGGGAAATTATTGAACCTGTAGATATAGATTTTAAAGGCATAAGTCTTTTACTTATAAAACCTGATTTTGGACTATCTACAAAGGAAGTCTATGATAATTATGTATATAATGGCATATCAAAAAAGGTTGAACTTCAAAATTTATTAGAGGCCATTAAGAATAAAGATTATGACGAAATTGATAAATGGATATTTAATGATTTACAGGAAACGGCGTTAAGATTAAGTCCAGCTCTTACAGAGCTTTTTCAGAAGATCTATAATTTAAGTTATATCCCACATATTAGTGGCAGTGGGCCGACAATCTTTCTTTTAGATGCGAAATATGTGGATTTAGAAAATGTGAAGGCCTTAGATGACACTCTAACCTTATATTTATGCCATACAATTTAATAAAATTAATTAAAATTTTTATGAATAATATTGAATTTTTATCCTTATTGATTTATAATATAGGCATAAATCAATAAGGAGAGGTTATTGTATATGGATTATTTTGAGGAGTTAGAAGCAAAGGAAAAAGATAAATTAGAAGAAGAAAAATATCAAGAACTTTATCAAAAACAAATGAGAATAAGTCGTCGTGCATTATTGGCTTTATTTTTGCCTATAGGTTTAGTCTTTTTGATATTTGGGATCGTATTTTTATCTGTTAGGGAGTTTGAAGGTGGGTTTACACTTTTAGGCGTAGGATTTTTTCTGAGTTTATTAGGAGTTATATTATATTTTGTCCTTCCTAAAAAAGGAAATTATGAAAGATATAAAAAGATTACGAAGAATCGAGGCGGAATAAACCTTTTTGATATTTCTATCAGTGTGGGGATATTAGAAGTTCGTGTTAAAAATTTAGAGCTTGAAAATCAAGCGTTAAAAAGAAAAGTTGAAGAACTAGAAAGAAATAATAAGTAAGCTTAAATGATTTTTCCGGTGTTACAAAATTTGACCTCTTGTTACAATAGTATCAGGAGGTTTTTAATATGGTTGGTAAGATATAGTGTACAATAAAAATTACAATGGTTGAGGAGTACCTAAAGTTAGTTGAAAAGGATCCTAAAATACCCATGGTAGAATTTGCTTGATGTAATGGGTTATTTGATTCTTTAAACTTGTGAATTTCTTTACCTTCTTTTTTATTTGAAGTGTCGCCAACCCCTAGGGGTTTGTGTATACTTATTATCTCATACTGTCTACTAATTACCCCCTATGTGTCTACTTTTATAATAGCAGAACAAACAGAACAAAGAACATAGCAGAACATTTTCTTGACAAATATATGCGGGGGGGGGTATAATACATTTAAATATAAGAAAAGGAAGAGGATTTTATGAAGAAAATAAAAGTTGTATTATTTAGTTTTTTAGCTTTATTTGTTGTATCTTTATCTGTAGTTGGAGCAAATGCAGAGGAAGAAGAAAGATATGGTACTTATACCGTTTCTAATGAGGGTAAAAAAGCGGTATGGGATTTTACTAAGAACACTCCTTCATCAGCATATACGATAAACACAGTTTCTGACTCTACTGTTTATGGTATTGGTGGAAATAGTGAAAAGGTTCGATTCAAAACTCAGGGTTGTTTATCAAATGGTGATGCTGACTCTATTGCCTCTATTTATGTTCCAGTACCTTCAGCTGATGCTGCTGGGTCAATTTCTTTTACTGGGAATGACGATGCTAGGTATGTTTTTTTAACAGATGCAACTGTTGATGCAAACAAAATGATGACCTTAAAAAATGGTAACAATGCTAAAGCATTTACTGCAAGTGATGTTAAGACTAAAGAAGGACACTATTATCTTGAATTAGTTGGAACTACTGCTGGTAAAGAAGCAAAAATTAAGGATATCACAGTAACATTGACAACAGGCGCTTACGAAGTGCCTCTAACCTTTACAGCAAATATCTACCAACAAGAAGGTACTAAGGATGATACTACATTTGTAAGATATATTACAATCGTTGAAGGTCTTGAGGAAGCTGATTTAGATTACACTTTAAATGTTAAATGTGGAA
>JAMPGQ010000044.1 GCA_023663825.1 Anaeroplasma bactoclasticum | reverse complement strand
TAATTTTAAAAAGGATATTGAATTAATTAGTTTAAATATGTACAAAATTCAGTCTAAATTAAACGTTTTAGAACTGTTGAATCCAATTCCATCTAAAATAATTTCAAAATTTAGAAACTGTTCAGGATGCTGAACGTATTCGAAAATGACCACTTTATAGAATAAAAGAAAAAAAGATTGACCTCAATGTACCTCAGAAATACTTTGATAAATCAATCCTTTTTCTCTTTGCTATAAATAAAGCTTCTTTTAAAAAGCCTTATCATTTCATCTGGAGGCCCCGAACAGATTCGAACTGATGGTCGGGCAGTTGCAGTGCCGTGCCTTACCACTTGGCTACAGGGCCATTTTGCTAACTCATAATAGCGTATTAGATTATATCAAACTCTATACCTAAAGTCAAACCAAAACTTTATTTTTGCTTTTTTTGGCGCTCTTCTATTGACAGTGCCAAAAATAAGAGTATAATATAAGTGTAGTTGGAATAAACTATATATAGAAAGTGAGGTTTTTAATATGGAACAACAAAACACAAATGAAAATGTATTAGAAAAATACGGGAGAAATGTAGTTGAACTTGCAAGATGCGGAAAAATTGATCCTGTTATAGGAAGAGATGATGAAATCAGACGTATCATTAAAATACTTTCTAGAAAGACTAAAAACAATCCTGTTTTAATTGGAGAACCAGGTGTTGGAAAAACCGCCATTATTGAAGGCTTAGCTAGAAGAATTGTTGCTAATGATGTTCCTTCTTCCTTAAAGGATAAGGAAATCTTTGAACTTGATATGGGAGCTTTAGTAGCAGGAGCAAAATTCCGTGGAGAATTTGAGGAACGTTTAAAAGCCGTCTTAAACAAAATCAAAGAATCTGATGGAAATATCATTATGTTTATTGATGAGATACATTTGATTGTTGGGGCAGGGAAATCTGACGGGGCACTTGATGCATCTAATATGCTAAAACCTATGCTTGCACGTGGAGAACTACACTGTATCGGTGCTACTACTCTCAAGGAATATCGTGAATACATAGAGAAGGATAGTGCTTTAGAAAGACGTTTTCAAAAAGTATTAGTCAGTGAACCTACAGTCCTAGATACAATTTCTATCCTAAGAGGTATCAAGGAACGCTTTGAATTACATCATGGAGTTGCCATTACAGATAACGCTATTGTATCTGCTGCTTCTTTATCAAATCGATATATTACCGACCGTTTCTTACCAGATAAAGCAATTGATTTAATAGATGAGGCTTGTGCTTCTTGTCGTATGGAATTGGATTCAAAACCTGCAGAGCTAGATGATTTAGACAGAAAAATTGCACAATTAAAAATTGAACAAATGGCTCTCAAAAAAGAGTCTGATTCTACTTCAAGAAAAAGACTTGAAGATATTAACAAAGAACTTGCCTCTTTTGAAGAGGAGGCAAAGTCATTAACTGAAAAATGGCAAAAAGAAAAAAAGGAACTTTTACATTTTAAGGAAATGAAAAAATCCTTAGACCAAAAACGTTTTGAACTGGAAAAAGCATTTAACGAAGGAAATTACAAACTGGCATCTGAGCTTCAATATTCCACTATCCCAGCCTTAGAAAAAGAAATTACAGAATATCAAAATCGCAGTAAGGAAAATCATCTTCTTTCTGAATCTGTGGATGAAGAGGATATTGCAGAGGTTGTTGCAAAGTGGACCAATATTCCAATTTCTAAATTGATGCAGGGAGAAAAGGAGAAAATTCTTCATTTAAAGGAAACTTTAGAACAACGTGTCATTGGACAGGATGAAGCTGTTAGTTTAATCAGTGATGCCATTATTCGTCAAAGAGCAGGTATTAAGGATGAGAATCGTCCTATTGGTTCCTTCCTCTTCTTAGGTCCTACTGGTGTAGGAAAAACTGAACTTGCAAAAGCTTTGGCAGATACATTATTTGATAGTGAATCACATATCATAAGAATTGATATGTCAGAGTATATGGAAGCTCATAGTGTTGCCAAACTTATCGGAGCACCTCCAGGATATATTGGATATGATGAAGGTGGTCAGTTAACTGAAAAGGTAAGGCGAAATCCTTATTCCATTGTCCTATTTGATGAAATTGAAAAGGCCCATCATGATGTTTTCAATCTTCTATTACAAATTCTAGATGATGGCAGGCTATCTGATTCTCAAGGTCGGACTGTAGATTTTAAAAACACAATTATTATAATGACATCTAATATAGGCAGTGAACTTCTTCTTTCTAATGAAAATGAAAAGGAAATATCCTCTCTATTAAAACAATATTTTAAACCAGAATTCTTAAATCGTATTGATGAAATAATTACCTTTCATCCACTTTCTAAGGAAGTACAAATGAAAATCGTCACTAAAATGCTTAGAGATTTAGATATGAGATTATTGTCTCAAGGATTAAATATCACCTTTTCCGATGCTTTAAAGAAATATATTTTAAATCAAAGCTTTGACATAGAATTTGGAGCCCGTCCGGTTAAACGTTACATCCAAAAGTATATCGAAACCTTTATTGCAACTAAAATCATCAGTGGAGAATTAAAAACAAATATCGAATATGTTTTAGATGAATGCAATGGCGAAATCCGTATGCTTACAAAATAAGATTAGGGGAAGTTTCCCCTTTTCTTTTTCTATGCATAAAAGAAGAATCATATGAATAAACTATATCAAGAGGTGCATCACATGAAATATATAAAAATTGGTGTTATTTTTGCAGTAAGTTTACTTCTGTACTTTATTCCTTCTTTACTTTTTAAAGTTGATCCAGCCTATTACACATCTTTGATGCTACCAAGCTATGCACCACCTGCATTACTCTTCGGTATAGCCTGGCCAATCCTTTATGTGATATTCAGTTTATACATAGCTATAAAACTTGGAAATCAGGATTTACCTAAGGAAATGATTGTATATTTTATGATTAATTATATTATCAGTTTCTTCTTCAATAAGGTTTTCTTTGTAGATCACAATTTATTTTTAACCTTTGCAGTAACCTTCTGTTGCTTCCTTACAGGTCTATTCCTATTTATTACAAGTTTTAAAAAAAATAAAAAGGAATTCTTAGTATTCCTTCCTTATCTATTATGGACATTGTTTGCCACTATCCTTATGGCACACATCTATTTGATCAACTAAAAAACGAAAGGGCCATTTGGCCCTTTGTTTCATTTCATAAAGTTTGGAAGTCCTAAGCCTAAGAATATTGAAAGCAATGAGATAATTGCTAATACCCAAAAGAGAATTCTCCAACCCTTAGTCTGTCTGTTTGCATAATCATAAGCTGATACTAATGCAACAATTAAAAGTAATATACTTGCAACACCTGTAAGAATACCACCAACTGAATTATTTACCTTTAAAGCATCTAAAACAATTTTGATAATCCAAGCCACTGCATTTAATATCATTGCAGCAAAAGCAAACATTCCTAAATAACCCGTTCTGCCTTTTCTTGACATATTTTTACCTCCTAGATTATGATTAGATTATACCATTATTGATATAAAAAACACAACCTAATTTTATATAATAGTAAAATAAATAATAAAAATGCCTTTTTTTATTATTAGACATTTTTATTTTCATATGCTTTATCCTTTCCTTAACGCCACTTTTAAAGCTTAATCCTAAATTCAGGTATTATTTAAGGAGGAAAAAAGGCAATATATTCGTTAAATTATTTTCTTTAATATTACATTAAACCACTGCTCATTCCGTTCTGGTCTAACATCTAAAGTAATACACTCTTTGACAATTTCAAATTGAGTTGGATCAATAAGTTTTTTTAACTTTTCGAAATTCATATCTGTAAAATATCTTTCATTACGAATCCCTTCAAAATCGCCGTATTTAAAGGAGCAATATACTACACCATCTTCTTTTAAAGCTTTATGACACCTTTTAAATACATCAGGCAATTCATTTGATGGAATATGAAGTAAGCTTGCACAAGCCCAAATTCCATCAAACTGATTTACAAAATTTAAATCCTGTGCTTTCATATGATATATATTTTTAAGTCCTATCCTTTTTGCATGCTGGCAAAATTCTTCTGTTACATCTGTGCCAAAAACCTCATATTTTAACTGAAAATATAACGAATCTCTGCCACTTCCAAAACCTAAATCTAAAATACATCTAGCATTTTTATTCAAATGTTGTTCAAACAGATTATATTGAATAGACATATCACAGCACTCTGTAGCATTTATATATCCTTTAGAATGGAGACTATAAAAATCGTTCATAAAAATCACCCACTTTATTTTGATTATAGCAAAATTTCTCCTTGTTTGGAAGTAAATTTTACATTGTTTGATTATTAGAGTCATATCCCAAAAACAAGTTTTTTTAGTTTTGGGATACAAATTTAGTTTAATTGATTAATGTAAAACATTCGAAAACCTTATTTCCTAGTTCATTATATCACTATGCATAAATTAAAACGCCAAATTTTGGCGTTTTAATCATTTAAATATATCAATCACTAAATCAATGTCAAATGTCTCCTTACTATAAACCTCAATATTTTGTCTTAGGATTAATTTTTCTTCTAAATATACTTCTAATATGGCATAGTCTTTAAATAATTTAAAATTCATACTGATGCTTTCTTTTTCATTATTTTTTATTGGAATTACAATATCATTAGGGATATAAATATAATAGGTTACATTCTGTTTTGTGTCATAAACACCTTTTTTAAATATCGGTATGAAGCTATATTTATTATTGTTATGTGCTAAATTCCTATGGTGGTTCCAGTCATTCCCATCATTAATTGTAACTATGATTAAATTCTTACTATCCTTAATATAATTAGAAACTAAAATTCTCCTACTCTTTCTTGTAAAGCCCCTCTTTCCTCGTTATGAACAAAATTATTTCATTCTATATGGTCTATAAATTGTTCCACTGAAGTGATGATTTGCTTTTTAATCAGCATATGACAAAGTATACCATAGCAATCCTGAGTGAGTCTGTCCTTTGCAAGTTTCGCATCGTTTGCAAATTGTTCTTATAAATCCTTAAAATGCTCAAAGGTATTGAGTATCTTTTCACTTTTCTCCCATTCTACGCTCTTAATTATTTCATCAATAAAAGAGAATACTTTTTGAGGAGACATTATTGCAAATACCGTTCCAAGTTTAGCTTTCAGTATTAATCTCTTATTTTTTAAATACTTTGAAGCATCATCTTTAATGTCTTCAACAAAATTTAAAGACTTATCTACAATAACCTTATCATCATCTTTTTCAGATATAGATTGTAAAAGCAATGTTTCTAAAGCTCCTTGATTACCAATTGGTATAATGTTTAATAGAACTGATAATTCTATCTTTTGAAAGCCATCATCATAATCATTTTTAATCCATTTTCGATTTTCAACATGATTAATTATATTTTTAAAAAATTACTAAATTCTATTTCAATTGCTTTTATTTCCCTATCATCTTTATTAACAATGAATATGATTTTGGAGAAATTTAATTCTTGGTGATTTAATTTTATGATACGACTTATTTTGTTATCAAAAAAATTATAGAAATTACTCCTTCCACCTACACCACAAATTAATACCTGATTATTATCCTTCTCATACCAATAAGAAGACTCATCTTCTGCTTCATTTGTTTCAAAGATCATTCCACTTATTTTAGGAGATCCTTTCCTTAATACATTCCATCCCCATTGCTTACACAAAAGATAACTAACTAATATTGCATCTGTCTTTCCTTCACATAATATTAATGATTTCATATTCTTACTCCCTCACTTCAAATCCGAAATCTTCTCTATCTTTCTTCACTTCTTTTCCATTTAAAGTTCTAGAAAGAGTATCCCCTGTGTCACCATCTTTACGTAATGTAATTACACTTATCATTTCTTCATTATCTTGTTCATAGTTTTGTGTAGAAAGTAGTCCATCTAAAGCCTCAATACTATGCGTAGTTATAAATAACTGTACGTTAAATTGTTTTACGGGCTTAATTATGAAATTGAAAATGTCATCATAATACTTTGCATGAATCGCATTTTCTAACTCATCGATTAATAGAATTCCATCATGTGCCTGAGCAATGCCGTTAGCTATTGATAAAATTTTTTTAATACCATCTCCATAAGAAGTTAACGGAAGATTACCATTTCTTTTACTTCTAATGTACTCTGTTGCCATATTGTATTTATCATCTTTTAATAAAATAAGATCTTCAATATCATTATCAAAAATTTGTAAAACTTTCAGACAAATTTCTTTATATTTTTCATTCACAATAATAGAATTAAATACATCATTCAGCATATAATCAATTGGAGATAAATATACCATTTTAATGATGGATTCTTGTTTTTCTAAATCCATTGGTCTAACATATGGATTATAAAGAATTGGATAACTATTTTCATGAAAAAGATTATTCATTTGACCTGTCACGGTGAGATTTCCTTTAAATTGCAAAACTTCATTAGAAAGAATTTCTTTCAATTCATCAGACATTTCTTTATTTTTTTTAGGAACAGCATATTTAGGTAAATCATTCATCTCTAATAAAGTCATTTCTGTACTTCCTATTAATTTGATAGCATATAGTTCATTTTTAAAAAAAGTACTAACAGATATTTCTAATGTATCTCTATTTTTTGGAAATGCATTCAAAAACTCTAAAAAAAGTGATGATTGTATTCGTCTTTTTCTATTACCCATAACTTTTAGAATATTATAAAAGGAATAGTCTCTAAATAATTGAACAGCTTCTAAAATACTTGTTTTATCTACATTGTTATCTCCAACAATAATATTTATATCTCTTAAATCCTTAATATGAAGATTATTAATACCTCTAAATGCTTTGACATTTAATTCTGTAAAATATTTCATCTTTTATTCCATCCTTATAATTAGTTTTTTATTTAAAGACTTGGCAATACGCTTTAAAAGCTTCAAGCTTGGATTTCCCATACCATTTTCAATTTTACTGATATTTGCTTGTGGAATTCCCGTCAATTTAGAAAGCTCATTTTGTGTTAATCCAGCTTGGTTGCGATTTTCAATAATAGTTTTTGCAAGCATTTCCTCTACTGCAATATTTTTTTGAGCATTAGTATCATCAAATTTGTTGTGTTTTTTAAAAAATATATTATATATAACATAATTCAAATAAAAAACTACTGATAATGATTATTTTTACTACATAATATTCTTCCTATTTCCCAAAAACAAGTTTTTTTAGATTTTGGGAAATGGATTTAATTTTCAAATTTATAAACAATCCTAAAAATAAAATTATCCTGATTGTCCTTAGAGATATAAACCATCTTCACACAGTTTCTAATGATCTGGAGTTTGTCTTCACTTGAAATATCTACACATTCAATAAAACGTTCAAATCGTTTCATATAGAGTTCTATGTTGGTTTGTTCCAAAGTTAAGTTTTTGAGGGTTGTTTCTATATTGATAATTTCATTTTGAAGAATAGAGCTTTCCTTTTGAAAATGGATATCATTTAAGGTGCCAATGAGATTGGCTTCAAATAGCTTGGCATACTTTTCGTTTAAGGTCTTTAGTTTGATCTTTAATTCTTTAGGATTGGCTGTGGTGGATTTAAGTTTTCTTTGCTTAATTCTTTCTAGGATAAGGTCTTTATTTTCCTTAGTGCTTGTAATGAAATTTACTATATCCTTATATATAAGAGAGTGTAGATGATCTATGTCCAAATTTAACTTAAATCCTTTGGCAGTATATTTAGGATTTTTATAGCTATGGTAATTACAGCGAACTGTAATGTTTGGCTCAACCTTTAATAAATTTGAAATATGGTCTGGCTTTGTATAAATTCTTGTTTTAGTAGGGGTAAGAGATGCCTGTACTCGTTCAAATTCTTCATCACTAATAATGGCAGGATGAGTATTTTTAATTAAGACCTTTTCTCTTTTTTTGGAATAGGATAAATTAATTGAATGTCCACAATACTCAATATCTCTTAAAATCATATGAACCATAGGACATCTCCATGTATCGGTAAGATGAGATAAATGATTAGAGGATAGTTTCAAAACTTCATACTGATATTTGGCTCTAGGAAGGATTTTCTCTTGATTTAAAATTTTTGTGATGGCAGGTGGTTTTACTCCATCTAATGCCAAATCAAAAATTCTTCTTACTATTCCTGAAGCATATGGATCTAGCTCCACCTCTCCTCTAGTTTTCACTAGATAGCCATACTTTGGTGATGATGTCATATGCTTTGTATGAGAACGATGTTCTATGGATTTATGAATTTTACGTTTGAAGTCTTTTAAGTAATAGGCATTTAAAAAATTTCTTAATACAATGGATTCGTCTCCATTATAGGTTAAAGAATCATAGTGATCTGTCACTGCAATCAAACGGATATTATACTTAGGTAAAACATTTTCTACTAAATCTCCTACTTGATGGAGGCTTCTTCCTAGTCTGGATAAATCCTTTATGATGAGAATTTGAAACTTCTTTTTTTTCATATCCTCAAGCATAGATAAAAATGATGGTCTGTTGGTGTTTCCACCACTGTAACCATCATCATAATATATTTTGAAGATATCAAAGCTGTTTTCAGTTGCGAAGACAGTTAAAAATTCAATTTGATTTTCAATGCTACGACTTTCGCATAAACCATCTATTTTATTTTCATCTTCGCGAGATAATCTAGCATAAATTGCTGCTAACTGTTTCATTCTGACAAAACTCCTTTATGATAGTGTCTAAATAAGAATAGGTAATGTGTACGATTTTTTCTTGCTTGATACCTGTTTCTTCAATTTGGATGAGTTTGATAAACTGATGAATTAAGGATGAAGTTAGATTTGTAAAATCATATTCCTTAAATAAGGATAGCAAGGTTTTTGCTTGAGTAGTGTAGTCTTTACTTGAAGGCTCATGGATTTCTTCTTTCGTTAGAGTTTTGATGGTGTCTTCTAAGAGCTTACGTTCCTTTGTGTATTTTTCCATCATTGTATTATAAGTAGATTCTGGAATTTTTCCTAAGGTATTTTGTTCAAATAGCTTTTGAATTAGGTAATCTAATTCTTTACATCTATTCTCATATTTAGAAATCTCGTTTGTGAAACTTTTTTGAATGTTTCTACCCTTTTGATGAAAGGTACTTACAAACTCCAAGAACTCTGGTTCTTTAGATAGGATAATTTCTTTTAATTCTTGTAATTCATTTTGAATGATAAGATTTAGAGGTTCTACATAGATAACACTTTTCGCACCACATTCTTTGTTATAACAATGGTATCTATATCGCATTACACCACTTTTATTTTTCCATCTATGGCTTTTTAAAGGCTTACCACATTTTAAGCAGACTATCATATTTTTATATAGATTTTCTTCAAATGGGATTTGACCTGCACGACCTCTTTCAAGTAATCTAGCCACTGAATCGAATAGTTCCTTAGTTACGAGTGGTTCATAGCGATTTTCAAAGACATGAGCATTTACGTTATTACATCTCTTCTTTAGTTTAAAGGATTTAGAGGTGGACTGAGCAGTGATATAGGTTCCTAGATATTCTTTTCTTTTTAGAATATCCCTTACACCATAGGGTGTCCATTGATAGAGTTCTTCTTCTAGAAGGCTTAAAACCTTATCCTTATTATAATTATACTTTACGGCATTATAGTATTTGGGTAATTTGATTTTTTCTTCTGTAAGGAGCTTTGCTACCTTTACAGTGGAAGCACATTTAACGTATTCTTCAAAAATGCGTCTTACGATTGGAGCTGTTTCAGGATCAGGAATACGCTCATACTTATCATTATATTGATAGCCAAAGATAGGAAACACCGTATTTCTTGGTGTTCCTGATTTTGCTTGATTGTCTAGGGTAAAGCGAACCTTTTTGGATATGTCTTTAGCATACCATTCATTGATAATATTCTTGAATGGAGCAAAGTCATTATCATCCTTTAGGGTATCGAAGCTATCATTTAAGGCAATATATCTAACATCGTGTTCTGGAAAATACTCTTCTGTATAGTAGCCTGTTTGAATGTAGTTTCTTCCTAGACGGGATAAGTCCTTGGTAATTACCATATTGATAAGACCAAGTTCAATATCCTGAACCATTCTTTTGAAGGCAGGTCGTTCAAAGTTAGTTCCACTATACCCATCATCTGCATAGATGTTAACTAAGCTCCAGCCCTGTTCAATTACATATTTAGTTAAAATATCCTTTTGAGATTGAATGGACTGTGATTCTTCGTTTCCATCTTCTCTAGATAAACGACAGTATATAGCAGCCTTATAGCTTTGAACCTGCAAGCCTTATTCCTCCTGTTCTTCTTGTTCTTCCATTAGGTTGAGTAAAAAATCTATGGTATGAGAGAGTATGCTTGAGCCTTCTGGTTCAAACTCTCTTTTGATTTTATAGGTAATTCCATCTATAACATATTCGGGCAATGCTATCACTCCTCTTACTTAAATGTATGAGGAGATAGGTTGTCCTTATGTGGTTTTATAAGTTGCATATTTCCTCCTGGTTTGCGTATCTACAAACTAGGAAGATGAGTTAGGATAAATACTTACTAATATAAAGGTTTAAGGTACATAATTGGATACTAGGAGAGAGTGTGTCATAAATCTATATTTCCTTTTTCCATTGTTCTAGCATTGGTTCTGCTTGGTTGTTTGTAGATACATGTATATTGATAGTGATGTCTAATTTCATGGATTAGACTTTTAAGTGCCTCTACTTCATTCATTATAACCTTATCTGAAATGATGATAAATTTTTCTTTAGAGTCATGAGGCGTGCAAATTGGGGTTTTTGTTGGTTGGTTTCTTTTAGGTAGTGGATGTAGTTTAGAGCTTCTAGGATTTCCATAAAGATGTTTTGACCTTCTTCTAAATGTGTTTTTAGAGTGGTTAAGATATGCCCTAGCTGATTAAGGTTTGAGTTTGGGTATTCATCATAGTTGTTCCTCCTTAGGGTTTATATGGTTCTTCACCTTACTGGACAGGAGTTTAATAATATGTGCCTATAGAAAAGAAAAAAAGTCATTAAATATAAGGGAATTTCTTATGTCTAATGACTTGAGTTAATGTATTGAGTTATAGGAAAGGAGCCTTAGGTCCTCTTCTTAATTTTATGAACCCGAACCTAATGCCTATTATTTACTACATAGTATAGATACTAAGAAAGAAATAGTACTCCCTCCCAAATAGAGATTTTGTCAGTGGGTTTCCTGAGGATAAAAAGTTGGAACTATGTTCTGCCGATTAGAAAAGAAAATGCCCTTAACGAATTACTTAAAGTAATACATTAGGGGCTAGAAGGTATTCAATTGATTTTTGTCTATTATTAAAGAATTCTAACAAGATACCAACTTATACATTCATCAATATAATAGTTTATGAATTGATTTAGAAATTTTTATCCATGAAACCAGTGCTGATAATATCATACTTAATACAAAAACAACTATGAAAATATATAAAATATAAATCGGCTTAAAAGCAAAGATAAACAAATTTGAATTATAATCTTTAACTAGTAAAAAATTAAATAACGAAACAAAGCCATATGTTATGGGTGTGAGTAGTAAAAACATAATAAATGTGATTAATACAAATTGAATCAAAAATAGTTTAAATATATCAACTTTAGGAATTCCTAAAGACTTAAATACACCTATTGTTTTTGTTCTACTTTGTACACAAGCAGAAATGTAAGTATAGGATTGAATAACAATTAATATTAATGAAAATACAGCTATGATTCCACCAATAACTTTAAGAAGTAAAATCAAATCTAAATATCCAGTCATCTTCTCTTTCATAGTGTAGTGTGAGTAAATGTCATATTTATATAAATCTTTTAAAACACTTTTCAAATTTGGAATGCTAGATGTTTTTACAATAATATTAGTACTACCAAAATAATAATTCAAAGTATCTATTATTTCCTTTGAGGCAATAAAGGATTTTTCATAACTTTGATAAACTCCTTTAATTACAAACTGAGGCAAAGTATCTTCCTTACTTATACTTTTTTTACCATTGATGCCTTTTCCAAGGCTAAAGCCTAAGACAATAGTTTCTTCTAGATGATGAAGTGTATCAGAAGATAAATTCCAGTCAGATATATTTTCATCTGTAAAGATTTCATTATAAAGTGCAGAGGACAAGTAAATTTCATTGTTCTTTGCAAAAAAAGCATTCTGATTTAAATCAATATTAATTTGTTCTTCTTTTGTAATAATTCGAGTATCATTTGTTAAATAAGAACTATAAGAAATAGAACTATCAGAGTTTAATGTTCTAGAATTTATTTTAATCTCTTTATACATTGGATTTCCATATCCAGAAGCACTTCCTCGTTTAAACTGATTTAAATGACAATTTTCAGAGTAAAAATAGTAAGGATGTGTTTTTGAAGTATATGTAAACTGATCTAGCTCATATACAGTTTCTTTCCCATTAATGCCCCTACGATTATCTGATTTGTAGATTCCACAAATAATTAATTCACTATGACTTTCAGGTCTTATTACAGAACTAGAAATTTTCAGTCCAACTGCTTTCTTTGCAAGTTCATTAGGAATTGTCGCATCTAGTTTATTTTCTTTTAAATCGGAAGAACATAATCCATCAATTTTATTGGCATTTATGCTTATGCTAAGGTAATAATCTGAAAGATAAATTCCTTCTGTTTCTAAAGGCTGATATCCATCATAAAATTCATACCCAAATGCGATAAGCTCCTCCGCCTTACGAACGGAGCCTCCACTAATTAAATACTGACAATTTGGTATTGTTTCATTTAGCTGATATTCACTAATTGGATCTAAATCGTTAAGACTATCATTAAAAAACAAAATCCATTCTTCTTGTTTTGCATTTAGATAATCTACATATGGTCTAGAAAAATCAACTATTGGTAAAAAGAAGCATATAGTTCCAAAAGATAATATCGATAGAATAATATAAGCTATACTTTTCAATTTATTAAGTTTCAAATTATGTAACGCCAATTTGAATAATTCTTTAAAATTCATTCTTTTAATCTTCAAATTTGGAAGATTCTTTTGTTCTTCTAAATATGGTTCATCTTGAAAGCTCACTTTTCCGTCTTTTAATTTTAATACTTTATAGTCCTTAACACTATTTAGTAGTTCTACATCATGTGTTGCCATAATGATTAAGTGGTCTTGAGATAATTCTTCTAGCAATAAAATGATATCCTTAGCAATTTCTTGATTAAGATTGCCCGTAGGCTCATCTGCTAAAATGATTTCACTTTCTTTAGCTAACGCTCGGGCTATTGCAATTCTTTGTTGTTCTCCTCCAGATAATTCATTAGGGTATCTTTTTTGATATCCATTTAATCCAACCTTTGCAAGAACCTCTTCTATGAATTGCTTGTTATCATCTTTATCTTGAATGACTAAATCAATATTCTCTTCAATAGTTAAATCATCAATGAGATTAAATTCTTGAAATATGTAACTTACTTTAGAATTTCGGAATATTTCTATATCTTTAATAGGTTCATTGTTGTAAGAAATAGTCCCAGTAGTGGGACTTTCTAACCCTCCTATAATTTTCAATAGTGTAGTCTTTCCACTACCACTTTCTCCTAAAAGAACATAAAATCCTTTATTAGAAAATGTATAAGAGAATTGATCTAAAGCCGTAATATTTCCAACATTTTTAGTTAAATACTCTTTCCTTAGATTATCTACGGAAATCATATGATCCCTCCTAATAATTTCTTTATTCTATTTTACCATAAGCTGCATTTTTTACATACTCTTTTTGATCATAGGTTGTAAACCATTCCCACCAAGATTGTAAATTGCCAGTATCAACACTTTTATCTACATCAGATGTATTGTCACTCAAATTCACTCCATATTGACTTAATCCGATAATTAATCCTATTCTAGGCTTAAGTTTTTTATCTTTACATTGTGCATCAGATGAATAATATAATTCTGCATAACTTGTACAAGATGTTACCGAACCTGATGATGCTATGCCTACAATTCCTCCTAAGCAACGATTATCAGTATCTGAATTTATGGTATATGAAGTAATATGTTTCAAATATAATTTATTACGAACAATGCAATCTCTTATAGTAGATGAAAAAGAACCTCCAGCAATTCCCCCTATATAGCCATATGAACTAACAGAAACATCACTCTCACAATCACTAATCGTAGATTCTATTACATTACCACAAATACCACCCGTGTAAGAATAATATGATCCTCTTACTTGTGAAGCAGATTCATATTTAACAGAAGATCCGATTTCTATTTTAGAACTACTGACTTTGCAATTCATTATTTTTGAATTTCCTATTGATCCAACAATAATACCATTTCCTGTTGTTCTTGTTGAATCAGCCGAACGAACACTTAAATAAGCATTAGAAAAATTTAAATTACTAACATTGCCATTATATAATTTGTTAATAAAACCAACATCACCATTCGATTTAGTTACACTAATAGACATATTAAAAATTGTAATGCCGCTTTGCTCACCGCTAATTCTTCCTCCCTTAAAAGTTGGAAGTGGTGTCCAACTGCTATACTTATATAAAGAAATACTCTTTTTTACAACAAATGAATCTTGAACATAGTAAAATGTTGATCCATCTTCTCTATATTCTCTTGTTGCATAACGAATATTATTTAAATGTCTTTCATTCGTAATTTCAAATGGTTGTGAGGATCCATTTCCTCCTGCAAACATTGTATTAAAAGGAAGATCATTAACTGTAATTTTACTTTGCTCATTTGTAACGGATGTATGTACACTATTCCAAACTTTTAGTTTTCTTTCTACTCCATTCTCTTTTTGAATATATTCAATAAATTTAACTTTAACTGTTGCTTGTATTTTAGAAAAGCTATTTGCATCTGTTAAATCAATATAAATTGTCCCAGCCCTAGCGGGTGTAGAATTTGTATATTCCTTTGTTTCACTTTTATTACTAAAAACAAATACCAAATGTATAATAAATTTATCATTGACATTCGGAGAAGTAATGCTAAATGTTACACCGTTTTGCTTATCTGTTTGTGTATATTGATTATAATCTGTAGAGAGAGTAACATTAATATCTGCTACAACATAGATTTCAATACTATAAATGTCATCCCCAAAACTAAAGAAAATGCGATTTGGTGCATCAGTCAATTCTGTTGGAATTGCAGTATCTAAAATTCTTAATAATCCATTAGAAGGATTAAATTCAAAATTTTTGGAACTAAACGAAGTTAGATTAGGTTGAACAAATACCTTTTCATTTCCTATTTTAGCACTTATATATGCGGATGAATTTTGTTTCATTACTACATGATTTCCATTTATTTTATTATCATTATAATACCACGATACATATTGTGAGGAATATGAAATATTAAACTTAATTGAAGAGTTGCTTAACCCTCTTTTACCAATATATAGCAAATCACCAGCATTTAAAGATGCTATGCTATACCTATTTGCATTTATTTCTTCACTCTTCGATATAGAACTGCTAACTGAGGAGGATTTATTTTTCAAGTAAAATTCTAAAATTAAATCACCAAAAGACGTAACATAATATGTTCCTGAAGATGGAACTTGAAAAGCAAAAAACAAATCACCATAACAGTTTGTTTTATTTATTGTAGTATTCAATTGAACTTTCTCTATATTATTTTGAGTTAGATTCAAGTCTACTTTATTAGAAGAATTATTCTTAATTAGTATATAATAACTATAATTTTTATTCAAAAAGTAGGATAAATTATTATTAGTTGATGTTGCAACTAAGTTCTTATTACTATCAAATAACTTTATACTAGTACCACTTGGTGTAGATAAACAATACAAATCATCTAAAGAAGGAATATATTTTATATATACTTCTTCTTGTCCTAATAAACTAATTAAATTAATTTGTGCATTAGTAATCATTTTAATGGATAAATTAAATACTCCTTCTTCTCCAACTGATTGCACTTCAATTATATATTTTTGACCTTTTACAATTTTGTAAAACCCATTAATATTAGAAATCGGATTATTATTTACATCATATACTAAAACTTTTGATGAATTATTTATAGAAAAACTATAATAGCTTGTCTCTTCACTACTAAATTGAAAGCAATCCTTCATATTTGATAAATGATAACCACTAATTACTGTCTCATTAGAAATGCTTTTATATTCAATACTTCTTAACTCCTCTTGATAGTATCCTTTAGAAGTTACAATTTCTCTCATTCCATCATCAACAATTTTAAAAGATATTGCTGAATTAATTAACGTTCGCCAATCTGAGGTTGTATTTATAGTGAACTTATTAGTTACATATTGATCACCAGAATGTGTTCCAAATAAGACTGGAGCTTCTTGTTCATATGTAAGTGTATTAGAAAATGCCTTTAAAAGATAGCCATAGTTTTTAATTTGGTCATTTTTGGAAGTATATGCTATTCTTTTATAACACTCGCCATATGATTGCTCGATTCTTAAATTATCTGATTGGGCTATTTCCATTGAAGCTACTAAAATATCAATAGCACCAATTACATACCCCAAACTAACTCCTTTTACATTAATCATACCTACTAATGATTTTGCAATCGCTAAATATTTTGAATAATCCTTTCTCCCAACTCCATTAAAATACATATCACTTCTAGTGAAAAATGATCCATTATCATCTGTTGCCTTATATCCGGAATCAGTTTGATTCAAATGTTGACTATTTGCCAAACACGCTTGAAAACCTACATTCGTCAAATAAAATTTATTAATTTGTTTAAAATCTAGTCTATTATTCTTAGGCAAAGGAACAACAACAGAAGATTGGCCGCTCTTATTCTCACATTTTAAATTATCAACAATACTCTTACTATAATCAAATGATGATCCTAAAAACAGATATTCCGCTTGAAAAATCGGCTTAATTGTTTGAACAACTTGACTAGGACTTGATTGAGAAGTTAAGTTATATGATTGATCTATGTCTATAATCATAATTTCACATAAATTACTAGCATCTGTGCTTGCTTTTGTGTTAATAAAAAAAGCATAATCATAACCGATATATAAATAACTACCTCTAAATCTAAAGAAGTCTTTAGGAATTATTTCTATTATTGGATCATCTTCATTAATAATAAGAGACAAACTATGTGACACAGTTGTATGCCATAATCTACTCTCATAATCATGAATGGTAAAACCACTATATTTAGATACTAAAGAATCTGAATTTGTATAATTATCATAATCACCATATTCATATGATAA
Source organism: Anaeroplasma bactoclasticum (assembly GCA_023663825.1). Classification (GTDB taxonomy): domain Bacteria; phylum Bacillota_I; class Bacilli_A; order Acholeplasmatales; family Anaeroplasmataceae; genus Pelethenecus; species Pelethenecus bactoclasticus_A. Next base: position 1,809 of record JAMPGQ010000044.1, on the reverse strand, counting down.
TTTTTCATTTGAAATATCATTTTTTATATCACCTGCCGCATTAGCATTAATACTTGAGAAAAATATTAAAGATAACATTGAGCATATAAATAACGAAGTTAAAAATATTTTTTTCATTTTCTTATCCTCCTAGATAAATTTTTTCTGCATTGACTTATAACCTATAAATTAGTACTCTTTATTTACTAAATAACACTTTTTTTGTAAAAAAACAACAAAAATCGCACGACAACATTCGACATAATTTATGGACATTTTTTTAGTTGGTTTACTTGTAGCAACACAGTTAGAGAGAACAAAGGATTTCATATAGATATTTAAATGAGCTCTATTAAAACACCTCTATCCCTACTCATCTTTTCCTCAAAGTATTGATGTATTATCGATTGAAAAGCAAATATACTAATAAATACAAAATTTAATTTTTAGTTTATAATAAAAATCCCAAATAAGGGGAGTGACATTTTTGAAGTTTTAATTAAAACTCTTATGATACTTCTTAGAATCCAGCTCGGTTTTACCACTGGGTTCCCCTCTATGCACATAAAAAAACATTAGGGTACCATTCCTCCAGTTTTTATTTTTAGTGATATAAAATAGTCTGTGTGGGATTTCCCACGGGAAAACTATACAATATATTGAAATTAATCCTCTTGATTTCAGTTTCAATTGAATTATGCTTTTACATTTTTCTCCAACTAAAGCAATTTTAGAAGATAAATTATGTATTTGTTTGTAATCTGTTTAGTTTCATTATACCAATGCAAATACTACATTTATACTATCTTTATACAGCTAAGTTAAGTACTACATGTGTGTATCAACTTAACTGTGTAAGAAATCATTATTGATAATAACTCTCCTGCCAACATTATCTTATCTATATTATAATAAAAAGTAGATAATGGTGTCGGAAAATAAAAAAGAGTCATTACTAGTTTTTAATTGTCTATCAATAACTCTATTTAAGTATATTAAATTTGTTCATAAAGAGGAGCACCCCCTGTTTTTCCCCAAAGAAATTCATTATCACTTGTTACTAGCTTATGCTTATTATACCAGCTATAATTCGAGTCCTTCGTTTTACAAGCATATTGATGAGCAGAGGATATATCTACAAATGTTTCATTTTTTGAAGCATAGGAGCTCAGTAGCGCCATATCATACGCTGTAGACAAATTATATTCTCTTTCATCTAGGCCTGAAGCATTTACAAAAACACTATTCTTCATTCCAATTTTTTTAGCCATATCATTCATCTGCTCAATAAATTTTTTAGAATTATGTTCACTTAAAGCTGAAGCTGCATCATTTGCCGATCTAAGCATTAAGGCATAAAGTAAATCTTTTCTAGTAAGAACCTCATTTTCTTTTAAATATACCTTAGATCCTACCTCTAATGTATCTGCTTTAGTTACTTTAATTTCTTCATCTAGTTTATAGTTTTCTATTGCTGTAATAGCTGTCATAATCTTAGCTGTAGATGCCACTAAATACTGTTTATTTAAATTACTTCCTTCTAATATACGATTCGTTGTAGATTCCATAACGATATAACTAGAATCTGTATTTGTTATTGCAGAAACTTTGACTGGAATAAATAGCATTACTAAAGCTAATAGTAAAAAAACTTTTCTCTTCAAAGAAATCACCTATAATAAGTGTATGATTTCCCTCAAACAAATTATACCTAAAGCACAAAAAAGGTTTACTATATATAATAGAACTTTCTCTTAATATTCTATTTCAAAACAAATGGTGGCATCTAATAGGAATAATCGAATTTATAAATTCTATTTCTTCCTTACT
>JAMPGQ010000043.1 GCA_023663825.1 Anaeroplasma bactoclasticum | reverse complement strand
ACTATTAACAGCGGAATTTACTTTTTCAATTAACTCAGTAGAAAAAAAATATTTTTTTATCACTTCCATATTGAAAAAAAATGGCGTTTAATGTAAAATAAATAAGGAGTTTCCGAATTTTTTTAGATGGAGGGATATGAAATGATTTTTGATGAACTTGACTCACTTGAAGCTGCAAGAACAAAGATAATGGTTATCGGTGTAGGTGGTGCAGGAAAAAACGCTATTGATCATATGATAGAAAATGAAGTACATGGTGTAGAATTTGTTGCAGTAAACACTGACGCACAAGATTTGAAATATTCCAAAGCTAAAAATCGTCTTTTGATTGGGCGTCGTACAACAAGAGGTCATGGTGCAGGGGCAAATCCAGACGTTGGACGTATGGCCGCTCTTGAAAGTGAGGAAGAAATACGTGAGATGCTTAATGGAGTAGATATGGTATTTATTACCTGTGGTATGGGTGGTGGAACTGGTACTGGTGCTGCTCCAGTCATTGCCAAGTGTGCTAGAGAGAACGGTTGTTTAACGATTGGTATTTGTACAAAGCCTTTCTTATTTGAAGGCCCAGAACGTATGAATAATGCTGTTGCTGGATTGACTGCATTAAGAGAATATGTAGACACTCTTATCGTAATACCAAATCAACGTTTATTACAAATTGTTGATCCATCCACTCCTATGCTAGAAGCATATCGTGAAGCTGATAATGTCTTGAGAAAAGGTGTCCAAGGCATCTCTGAAATTATTACTATTCCTGGTATGATTAATCTTGATTTTTCTGATGTTCGTCATGTTATGGAAAACTCAGGTACTGCCTTAATGGGTATCGGCGCTGCCACAGGTCCAGATCGTGCCTTAAAGGCTGCAAGAAATGCCATTCGTTCTTCTTTACTAGAAGTAACGATTGATGGTGCTACAGATGCAATTGTAAACTTTACGGCATCTGAAAACTTGGCTACTAAAGAAATTGAAGTTGCCATTGCAGAAATTAGAAATAATTGTGGTAAGGATTTAAATATAATTTATGGTACGGCATATAATAATGATTTAGGTGATGAAATGATTGTAACAATCATCGCAACTGGATATGAATTAAAAGCCCTAAATAATGGTTATGATGAATTGGCCTCTGAAATCTATAAAAATGTATCTGAAAATAATATTGAATATGAGGGATTAAGCCATTCTCATATTGAAGAAGACGAAGAAATAGAAGATAATGACGATACCTTCAATAAGACAAAAGAAATCTTCGATTTAAAAACAACTAGAAAGCAAGAAAAGCTTCGCTTGAAAGAAGAAAAGAGAAAGAAGAAGGAAGCAACAAAACCAGCACCTTTAGATGGTAAAGAGGTAAGAGAACGTAAGGAATTTCCTTCCTGGTTAACAAAGAAATAATGAATGAATGACTCTACTAGATTGTGTTTCTAGTAGAGTTTTTAAATAGAAAAAAGGGACGCTAGTCCCTTATAAGTTAATTTTAATTCCTTTAATAGATTGTTTAAGATTTGTAAGATTATTTTTCTTCTCCTTGAGGATATTTCTTTTTTGATTGACTTCATTATCAAATTTGTCTTGTGCAAGATGTGCTTTTAAATTTCGAATGTTCTTTTCAATATGTTTATTTTGCATATTGTATTCTGCTTTTGCAAGCTTCATATCCTCATGAAGTTGAATATTTTTTTTCTTAGTTTCTTTATTGAGTAGCTTAGAATTAAATTTAAAAGCGATAGGAAGATGTTCAATTTCTTCATTTTTGGTTTTAATAAAGTTTTTGAGCTTCTGATTTAAACCATTTAATTGGTTTATTTTAGTTTTATTAAGGTTATCCTTATCATTCTTATATTTCGTTTCCTTTACCACTTTTTCATGAAGGTGATACTCAATAATTTTTTGACAATTGTCATCTAATGCATAATATGAGTTAAAGAAGTTTTTCCTAATTTCTTTATGCACTATATCTAGGGCATTGCTATCACTTTGAAAATTTTGATTTGCAATATTTAGCTTGTGATTATAAAGCATCATCATTTGGTCAAGCAAAGCAGATTGTTCATCAATCTTTTTTTCGTGTGTTGCGATGGTTTCGTGATATTCTGTTTGAAAATCGTAAGTAGCCTTATTATATTTTTGATTGAATTTTTTGACCTCATCTTTGAATTCTAAAGCACACGCTGCTTCACGCTTTAAAGTATCATTTTGACTTGCTTTTACAAATGTATCAAATCCCTTTAGTACACTATTTTTGGCAAAATTAAGGATTCTTTTTGTTCTTTTTTGAGATGAGTCTATAGAAGTAAGAAATTTTTTAGGGCTAGTAGTATGTATAAGATGATTGTTTAAAAAATCTTTTAGCTGCAATTCAATTTGTTTTACATCTGTTTTCAAGGAATTCTTATATTCTAAGAAAATAAGTATATCTGCCTTTAACATTTTTTGAATTCTTTGTAATTCATTTTTATACTCTAAATTTTTTGTAGCAAGCTTTTGATTTAAATCCACTAAATCATCGTTATGCATATGAATCATTTTGTTGAAGTCTTCAATTTTTTCTTTATAATCTTTGATTTTGAACTCTGTTTGTTTAAGAGTAGAAAGCACAACCGAATCCATTTTCTTTTTCTTTAGCTGGTTATTGTGTATTAACATTTCATTATCGTTAATTAACATAAAAATTTTTTGTCTAAAGTTCTCGATGGTTTTATTATAGCTATCAATCTTATCTAAAACCTCATTTTTCTTTTCTTTTATAAATGTGATATCCTTTTGATGCTGTTCTTCTAAGGAATCTAAAGAGGCTTTATATTTGAAATTATGGATATAATCCATCTTTTCATCTAAAACAGAAGTTAGCGTAGCTTTGTAATCTAAAATAATTTCTAAGATAAATTTTAAGAAAACTTCTAAAAATTTGTTCAATAAGGATTCTAAATAATGGTAGTTATCTGTGGTAGGATAATTATTTTTAAGTACAATTCCTACAAGGTTTAAATAACTAAGGTGATAAGAATCTAAAAAAGAAGAATAAGAATGAATTATATTTTCTAGATAATTTGTATCATTATCTAAGAGGCTTGTTATATAATCTTCCTTAGATACTCTTAAATCATTGTTGTTGATAATCTGAGTTTTTATTTTAGCAAAATGCTCATTGAGCTCTTCACGTTTAATTGAATACAATGTAGAAACGCTATTTTTTTCTAAAATCAAATTTTCTAAAACAATTCTTAAATTTTTATGCTCCATTGCTTTTTGATTTTCTAAATCGATTTTTTTAAAACCATATTCTTTTGCAAGAGTAATATTTTTAATATTGTATTCATATTGTGTTTGATTGTATTCTTTTAAAAGCTTGTTTTTCTCAATTTCAAGAAGATTATTCGTTTCTTCTAAATGAAGACTAGCAGTATAGGTATCCTCTAGATACTGTAAAAGTATAGCATTCAACTGAGTGGCAATATTTATTGCAAGCTTATAGCGGTTGATTTTATTTTGAATTGCCTCAATTTTCTTATAGTAATTTGCACTAATTCCATCAAAATTTCTTTCTAGAAGCTTTGTTCTAATTTGAGATTGGCATCGAAGCAAGTTAGCTTGTTGTGAGAATCTATAGTTTGCATTTTTCACAGTGAAGTTAAGATCATTACCATATATATTATCATTTTCTTGATAATATTTATTATCAAATTGCTCTTGATCGTTGATGTTTTTAATCGCATAGTTTTTGTCAATTTCTAAAAAGTTTTTATCATTACGATTATTTAGTACCTTAGTAGTGTTATCCTTTGTTAATTCAAAAAGAATAAGTTCCTTTTCTTTTTTGATTAAATTAATATTCAATTGATGCTGCTTATTTTTATATCGTAATAAATGATTAGTATATTTATCTAAGGCAGAAGTGGCATTATAGATTTGTTCTAGCTGATTATGAAAATCCTTTGTTTTTTGGAAAACATCAGAATAATATTCACGTTTGATATCATTGATTTGATTTTCAAAAGCTTTTTTGATAAGTGCTGTGTTTTCATCAATTACATTAATTTTTGTAACAAATTCCTTTAATAGTGCTTGAGCTTGAGTTTGATATATAGTCTTTTTGTTTTCCTTTTCAATATTTGAATCATTTATAGATTTCGTATATTGGTTTTTAGCTTTATCAATCACTAAATTCTTTTCTTCATTAATCCTTTTGATATTTTCATTTAATTTGGCACTTTCTAAACGATATTTTTCTTTAATACTACTTTTCTCATTTTCTAAAGCAGCAGTAATTGAGGCAAGCTCGAGCTCTTGTGTTTCTACATGCTTGTTAAGACGTTCCATTTCTTTAGCTTGATTGAGTAGAGTTTCATTTAGCTTTTCATTATAATGCATCGTAAGCTCTTCTTTGATATTTTTTAGAATCTCATTTTTTTTCTTTACAATTTCTAAATAGGATTCTTTAGCCTCATCCTTTTGATAATCATATCTTTTCTTTGCCTCTTCAAAATCATTTATTAAGATAATTTTATTTTGTTCAGAGGTAGCCAAAAAATAATCTAATTCCACTTCATATTGTTCAATTCTATAATTTGTATCTTTGCGTGAGACTTCTATCTTTTGTTTTAATTTTTGACATGCACTGATATAATCCTTCGTTATATTTTTTATGTTCTTATTAAAAGAATCATTTAAAAGCTTATATCTTTGTTGATATTTTGTTAGACAGTACTGATTCTTTTTTTCATAATCGGATTTATATTTATTATTTTTGGCAAAGGCTTCTTTTATAGCTGTAGTCCAAGAGGATAAAATATTATCTATATCCTCTAATTGAGTTGAGGTGATAGGGTCGCTTTCATCTATAACAGAAAAATCTTTAATAATTTTCATATATTCTAATCTAAATTCATCAATTATTTCTAAAGTAGACAAACTACCACCTTCTTTCTTGTTTCTTTATTTTATTTATTATATAATTATTTTTGATAATAGTCAAAGAAAAAGGATAGATTATTTATGAAATGTTGTTGTCAGATCTCTTTAAAGAAAGAAAAAATTCAAGGTTTCCCTACATTGATTTGTCCAAGATGTGGCTTAATTACTAAAGCAACCAGAGTTTCCTTTCAAGAAGAGAAGAAAAGATATGATGCTCATATCTGTGATAGAGGATATATTAGATATATGGAAGGGCTTTATGAGAAATTAAAGCAATATATAAAAGGATTTTTTGCGTTAGATTATGGTTGTGGGAAAATACATATACTAGCTGATATATTAAATCAGGATGGAATGCAATGCGACTACTATGATTTGCATTACTTTCCTATCCTTTCTGATAAAGAGTATGACACAATTCTTTTAATTGAGGTTTTTGAGCATCTTTATGAGCCTTATGATGAGCTTTTGAAGCTACAGAATATGTTGAAGCCAAAAGGCAGAATCATTATAGTAACAAAGCCCTATGATGGTGTAGATTTAGAACAATGGTGGTATTTTAGAGATATAACACATATCAGTTTTATTAACGAAAAAACTCTATCCTTTTGGGACTTGGATCTTAAAATTATTGACCATTTTGGAGATATTTTTGTTTTGGAACGCATATAATACATTGGTGATTTTATGCTAGAACATATCGTTAAAAATGGAGAAACAATTCATGATATTTTAAATATGTATCATATTGAATTAAAAGAATTAACAGGAGTAAATTTACATATTACAGATTTTTATAATCTAGCCAGTGGTATGAAAATTAAAATTCCTCTCCTTCATAATGAAATAGAACAAATTTTAGAAAATACAGAAAGCTTTGTTCAGAAATATTATCCAAAGGTAAATGAGTTTTATGAAGAAAAAACTCAAATACAGGAAAAAGAAAGTCTAAAAGTCGAAGAACTTAAAGAAGAGAAAAGAAACCTTGCAGAAGCAAAAGAAGCTCAAGAGTCTCTTTCCAAAGAAACAATTCCTCTTATTGAAAAGATTCCAAAAAAAGTAGAAGTTAGGCCCAAAGGAAGACCATATCCAGGAATACTTCCACCTAAAAATATATATGGTAGATAAAAGATACTAATGGAAAAAGAAAATATACTCAATTTTTCAAATATTTCCGTTTTTGATTTTTCTTTTTATTGTAAATTTTAAAAAATATTATTTTATTCTTCCCAAATTACTCCAATTCTCTTGCAATATAGATGTATGAGGTTAAGAGAAAAAATTCTTTATGAAAGGACTACTATTGAAATATAATGGTGATCAAATAATACAGAAAAGACCTCTTATTCTAGTAATATTTGGCACTTATAGTCCTATGTTATAAAAATCATAGAGAACGCAATTTCTATATAAAATCGTTAAGCAAAAGTCTTTAAAAGTTGAAATCAGTGGAATATCTTTTTTAAAACGTAGAACGATTCTTTTTAAAAAAAGAGAAGTAAAGAAGTAGAAACACTACCTCTAATCTAGAATTTTAAAATTGCAAAGAAAAGAACAAAAACTTTTTAGCAAATACTCTACCAAATAAAGGTTTTGTATTTGCTTTTTTAAATATATATTTAAAACCCTTTGAAATTTTCTTTCATTTTTTGTAAGAATATGGTATGATATCTAATGGTGATTAAGATGTATGGATATATTAAAGGAACTATTACTAAGGTAACACCTAAAAATATAATAGTAGAAAATCAAGGTATTGGATATTTGCTTATTGTTAGCAATCCTTATAATTTTTCTTTAAATAAAGAATATAAGGTTTATGTCTATCAATATGTAAGAGAAGATGTTATAGACTTATATGGCTTTATCAGTGAGGATGAAAAAGATTTATTCCTAAAACTGATTTCTGTAAGTGGAATAGGTCCTAAAAGTGCCTTATCTATTTTAGCTACTGGTACAGTTAGTGAAATTGTAAAAGCCATTGAAGCAAGAAATGATGCTTATTTAAGAAAATTCCCTGGAATTGGTGCAAAGGCAAGTCAACAGATTATATTAGATTTACAGGGTAAATTAAATCTTGGAGAAGAACTTGTTATTAAGAATACAAAGCTAGAGGATGTAGAACAGGCATTGCTTGCTTTAGGATATAATAAAAAAGAAATTGCTAAAGTTTTACCTAAGCTAGATCAAACGCTAGATGAAGGTGCATTAGTGAAGCAAGCCTTAAAGGCACTAGTAAAGTAGGTGTAAAAAGTGGAAGAAGAAAGAATTGTTAGTCCAGAGGTAGTTGAGGAAGAAGATACTCTATCCCTACGTCCTCAAAGCTTAAGTGAATACATTGGACAAGCTTCTGCTAAGGAAATGCTAGATGTCTATATTCAAGCTGCCTTAAAAAGAAATGAATCACTAGACCACGTCCTTTTATATGGACCTCCAGGCTTAGGTAAAACAACACTTGCACAAATTATAGCTAATGAGCTTGGGACAAGCTTAAAAGTTATTTCAGGTCCATCTATTGAGCGTAGTGGAGATTTAGCTGCAGTATTATCCACTTTAAACGAGGGTGATGTTTTATTTATTGATGAGATTCATCGCTTGCCACGTTATGTAGAAGAGGTTTTATATAGTGCAATGGAAGACTATGTGCTAGATATTATGGTAGGAAAGGATAGTAATAGCAAAAGCATTCGTGTGGATTTACCTCCATTTACTTTAGTTGGTGCAACCACTCGTTTTGGCGATTTATCTGCCCCTTTACGTGATCGTTTTGGTGTTGTATTAAGATTAGAGTATTACACTTTAGAAGAACTTAAGATGATTGTAAATAGAACTGCAGGTGTCTATGGAACTGAAATTGATGCTTTAGCTTTAGAAGAGCTTGCATCAAGAAGCAGAGGTACACCACGTATTGCAAATCGTCTGTTTAGACGTGTTCGTGACTTTGCTGACGTAAAAAATGAAGGTAAAATAACCCTTCAAATCTGTACAGAAGCTCTATCTAAGCTTGGAATCGATAAGAATGGTCTTGATTATACAGATCACCGATACTTAAAAGCTATCATTTATACCTTTAAGGGTGGACCAGTAGGAGTGGAATCTATTGCTGCAACTATTTCTGAAGAGGTTTCTACAATAGAGGATGTCTATGAACCATACCTTTTACAGGAAGGTTATATCAAGCGCTCTAGCCGTGGAAGAGTAGCTACAGAAAAAGCATATGAAGAGCTTGGTATACCCTATTTAAAGGGGTTGTTTTCATGATAAAGACAAGTGATTATGATTATTATCTACCAGAAGAATTGATTGCTCAAGCACCTCTTCAAAATAGAAGTGAATCTAGGCTTATGGTATTAAACAGAAAAAATCAAACCATTGAGCATAAGATTTTTTCAGATATTGTGGATTTATTTGATGAAAATGATGTCTTAGTTTTTAATGATACTAAGGTGATCCCGGCAAGAATTATTGGAATAAAAGAAGAAACAAAGGCAGTTATTGAACTCTTACTTTTAAAAGATTTAGGAAATAACTTGTGGGAAACTCTAGCAAAGCCTCAAAGAAGAATTAAAATTGGAACGATTATTTCCTTTGGTAATGGCGAATTAAAGGCAAAATGTATTACCAAAGAGGATAGAGGTATCTGCAGATTTGAGCTTATCTATGAGGGTATTTTAGTTGAAATACTAGACCGTTTAGGCTCGATGCCACTACCTCCTTATATCCATAAAAAATTAGAGGATCCTAATAGATATCAAACAGTTTATGCAAAGCATCCTGGATCAGCTGCAGCTCCTACTGCGGGCTTACATTTTACAAATGAAATCTTAGAAAAGCTCAAAGGTAAAGGAGTAGAGCTCATCTTCATTACACTACATGTAGGTCTTGCTACATTTCGACCTGTAGAGGAAGATGATTTAACCAATCATGTGATGCATGAGGAATATTATGAAATTTCTAAAGAGGCTGCTAAGGCTTTAAATAAAGCTAAGGCTTTACATAAAAGAATTATTGCCGTTGGAACAACTTCAACAAGAACTTTAGAGTCAGCCTATGAGGATGGCTTTAAAGAGTCTTGCGCATCTACAAAAATATTTATTTATCCAGGGTATAAATTTAAAGCTATTGATGCCCAAATTACAAATTTTCATTTGCCAAAATCTACGCTTATCATGCTAGTAAGTGCACTTGCTGGAAGAGAATTTATCTTAAAAGCATATGAAGAGGCAGTAAAGGAAAAATATCGTTTTTTTTCCTTTGGAGATGCAATGTTAATAGAATAGAAAGAAGGTTTTTATATGAAATATCAAGAATTATTATCTAATACAAATCCAAAAGTTTTGCTTGAAGTTAAAAATTTTGGAACAATTAAACTAGAATTATTTCCTAATGTAGCTCCTATAACAGTAAAGAATTTCCTTAAATTAGTAGAATCTGGCTTTTATAACGGATTAACCTTCCATAGAATTATTGAAGGCTTTATGATTCAAGGAGGAGATCCGCTTGGGAATGGAACTGGTGGTTCTAAAGAAAAAATTAAGGGTGAATTTGCTAAAAATGGTATAGATAATCCATTACTTCATAGTCGTGGTGTTATTTCTATGGCAAGAAGTATGTTTCCTGATTCAGCTAGTTCACAATTCTTTATTATGCATAAGGATGCACCACATCTAGATGGCTCCTACGCAGCCTTTGGTGCTGTGACAGAAGGAATAGATGTAGTGGATAAGATTGCAGGTGTAGATGTCAATTATAATGATATGCCTTTAGTTCCTGTAGTTATTGAGAAAGCAGAAGTGATTTAAGATGCCAGCAGTTTGGTATGAATTAAAACACACCTGTAAACAAACAGGTGCGCGATATGGAATTTTGCATACCCCTCATGGTGATTTTGAAACTCCTATTTTTATGCCTGTTGGAACAAAGGCTAATGTAAAAACCTTAATTCCAAGTGAGATAGAAGAGGTTAGTGATGGTTTGATTCTAGCTAACACCTATCATCTGTGGCTACAGCCAGGAGACGAGCTGATTGCTAAGGCTGGTGGAGTTAGAGGCTTTATGAAATGGGATCATGCCCTACTCACTGATAGTGGTGGATTTCAAGTTTTTTCCTTATCAAAAATACGTAAGATAACAGAAGAAGGCGTAGAATTTAGACATCATAAATCTGGAGAAAAGCTATTTTTATCTCCAGAAAAATCTATTGCAATTCAAAACAACCTAGGTGCTGATATTATTATGAGCTTTGATGAATGCCCACCATTTCATGCAAGTGATGCTTATTTAAAGGATTCGATTGACAGAACTATCCGTTGGGCAAAACGTGGCAAGGAAGCACATAAAAACCCTGAAACACAAGCATTGTTTGGCATAGTTCAGGGTGCTGGAAATAAGGATTTGAGAAAATATTGTTTGGAAGAACTTAAAAAAATTGACTTTCCTGGATATTCTATAGGTGGATTATCTGTAGGAGAATCTAAAGAAGAAATGTACGATATGCTTGAATACCTAAAGACAATTATGCCTGCGGATAAGCCTAGGTATTTAATGGGCGTAGGTTCTCCTGATGATTTGATTATTGGCTCTATGAATGGTATTGATATGTTTGACTGTGTCCTACCTTCTAGAAATGCAAGACATGGAACGGCCTTTACCTCATATGGTAAGGTTCAGGTGAAGAACCAAAATTTAAAAGAAGATTTTACCTCGCTTGATTCAGAATGTAATTGTTATTGCTGTAAAACATTTACCAAAAGCTATTTAAATCATCTAATTAAATCTGATGAGATTTTAGGAATGAGATTATTGACTGTGCATAATTTAGCCTTCTTAAAAAAATTAATGGCTCAAATCAGGAAAGCCATTAAAGAAGATCGCTTATTAGATTTTAAAAATGAATTCTTTAAGAAATTCGGCTATAAATAAGCTTAAGCCTGTGGAGTAACAGAGGAAGTACATAACTCTACTGTGATTGGTTCAAAGCACTGAATTCCCTTAACAGTATCTAAATCAAGAATCATGGTTCTAAGAGTTGCTGTTAATGCTCCGCTATCTTCAGTTAATAATCTAAGAGTAACAAATCTTCCACAACGAATGGATTCAATTCTAAAGAAGGATGTTGTTGTTGTTCCTGTTACATCGGTTAAACCAGTAAATAAGGTTCCACATTCACTATATAAGGCTACGGGGATGGTATTGTTTGCAGGATTAAACAAAGATGTATCACAGCTGATACAGCGATTTTCTCCTACAGTAATAACCTCCTTTTGTAATTTATCAATTTTAGCTACTGTTTCTTTAATGTAGTTACAATCTAGGCAGTCATTTACAGTTTCAATTGGCATTATGAATTCACCTCCTATCATAAAGTATGATACTAGGAGTAAAATTGCTTAGACAAACGCCAATATTCTTAAGAAAAAAGATTGTTTCCCTCAAAAAAAAGAATTATAATAAAACAAAGGAGTTGTATAATATGTATATTTTAGCAACCATTTTACCAATCATCATTTCCATGTGTGCTTCATGCGCACTCCTTATAGTTTTGATTTTAGTCATTTTATTAAAGAAAAAACAACCTAAAATTAAAGTGAACGAAGAGTTTATAGAGCATTTAGTAGAAGCTTTAGGGAAAAGAAATAATATCATAGATGTAAAAACGATCAATGGTAGAGTTCACTTTGAGGTAGAGGATTTGGAATTAGTAGATTTAGAAGAATTAAAAAAACAATCTACGGCAGGTGTATTTATTACAAATCAAACCATAAAAATGCTGTTTAGTTATGATAGTGAGGCAATTTGTACCTCTATTTTGGCTCTGCCAAAGGAAGAGTAAATTTGAAAAAATTACATTTGAGTTTAAAAAGGATTGGTACAATCCTTTTTCATGTTTCAAGGAAAGGAAATATTTATGGAATTTAATGTAGATAATTATGTAGAAGAAGGCTTATTACTTTTATCAAAGCTTATCGCCTATAAAACTGTTTTAGAGGAGTATGATCCAAAATCTGATGCTCCCTTTGGAGAAGAAAATAAACATGCTTTAAAGTTTATTTTAGAATATGCTGAAAAAGATGGATTTGCTACTATAAATGATAAAAATTATGCTGGACATATTGAATTTGGCAAAGGAAAAGAAATTTTAGGTATCCTTGCCCATCTTGATGTCGTGCCAGTAGATGGACAAGCATGGAAAACAAATCCCTTTGTTTTAAACATATCTAATGATAAGCTTTTTGCTAGAGGTGCAATGGATGATAAGGGACCTTTAGTTGCTTCTTATTTAGCAATGAAGCTTCTAAAAGACCAAGGATTTACTCCAAAGAAGAAAGTACGATTAATTATGGGCTGTGATGAAGAATCAGGTTCTAGGTGCTTAGCCCATTATTTCAAGAAAAATCCTGTTCCTGATTTAGGTTTTTCTCCTGATGCTGATTTTCCTTTAATTTATGGAGAAAAGGCTCATATGACTTTTAATTTTGAAGGAGAATTGGATGATACTGAAATCATTACAGAGTTTATGTGTGGAACAAGATATAACGTAGTTCCAGCCCTTGCCTCTATGAAGCTTTCTAAAAATCTAAAAAAGGAATACCTAGCCTTTTTAGAGAAGAATCATTATGAAGGAAAGGTTGAAATGGATACCTACTATGCTTATGGCAAAGGCTCTCATGCGATGGTGCCACAAAATGGATTAAATGCAAGCTTTATTTTATTTGAATTTCTAAATGAGGTTGCACCTTCTACATTATCAGAGTTTTTTGTAAAATATTTAAACTTTGATCCATTTGGAAAAAAGCTTGGATATGATCTTTATGATGAACAGATGAAGGAACTTACAAGTAATGTAGGATTAGTCCATATCAAGGATAAGTCCATTTTAATTGGTATTGATTCTCGTGTTCCTAGAAAAGATCATGAAGATGTTATGAGAGAAAAAATTAAGGAAGCCGCTAAAACTGCAAACCTAAAAGCTAACGTATTAGGCTTTGGTGGATTCCATTATGTAGATCCAAATAGCTTTTTAGTAACTACCTTAATGAATGTTTATAAAGAGGTAACAGGTGATAATACTACAGAGCCTATGACCATCGGTGGTGGTACTTATGCTAAATTTATTGAAAATGGAGTTGCCTTTGGACCATTAATGCCAGGAAGAGAGGATGTATGTCATATTGCTGATGAATATATGCTATTAGAGGATTTCAAAAATGCTATTCTAATCTATGCAAAAGCAATTTATAAACTTACAAAATAAGTATGCGGTTAAGAAAAGTGAAAAATGCTTATGAGCGTTTAAAAGAAAATAAAAGCTATTTCATAGAAAATCCTTTAGAGTATAAAGGAAAATGGGCTTCAGTTTTTAAGAATTCTAGTCCCATTCATATTGAAATTGGTTGTGGAAAAGGTCAATTTATTACACAGCTTGCTGCCCTTAACCCAGATATCAACTATATTGCCATAGAAAAATATGATTCTGTATTATTGCGTGCCTCAGAAAAGCTTGCCGATTTGAATCTACCTAATTTAAAATTAATTCTACTAGATGCAACACATATTGAAGATGCCTTTGCTAATGAAGAAGTATCTTTAATTTATATCAATTTTTCAGATCCCTGGCCCAAATTAGCTCATAAGAAGAGAAGACTTACCTACAAGACCTTCTTAGATAGCTATGAGCATATTTTAAAGCCTGAAGGATCAATTTATCAAAAAACGGATAACAGAAAGCTATTTGAATTTTCTTTAGAGTCCTTCAATGAAAACAATTGGCTTCTTTCTAATATATCCTTAGATTTACATCAGGATAAAGAGATATTTAATATAGAAACCGAATTTGAAGAAAAATGGTCTAACCTTGGGCCAATCTACCGTTTAGAGGCAAGAAAAAGAAGGTGAGGCTATGGCATATTATGCATTAATAGGTGGTAGAAGTATTCCTCATCTAACAGATTTTACTTTAGAGGAAAAGATATTTTCCTATCTCAATAAAAAACCAAAACAAATTCTTTTTATCCCTTTAGCCACCTATCCTAATATGGAAGATGCTATTAATAAATTCAATTCTTTAGTTCCGAAAAATTATATAGTGAGGTGCTTAACTTCATATGATGATGCAAAAACTATGAAAAATCAATTCATCCAATCTGATGTAATCTATTTTAGTGGTGGCTGTGCAGAGGAGCTGGTTCGATTAGTAAAAGCATTTAGGATAGATACCTTGCTAAAGGATTTTATAAATGCTGATAAGCTTTTCATAGGAATATCTGCAGGAGCAATCTTATTTTCAAAAGCAGGGATGGGTGATCGTTATAGCTTTAAAGATAAAGGTCATATCTACAATTACAAGATGGTTGATGGTCTAGGCGTTTTACCAATTACTATCTGCCCGCATTATGACCATGATGGCTTAGATTGCTATAATAGCGAAGTCAAAAATTACCCTTATGATGGCTATGCACTAGAAGATGACACAGCTATTTTATTTGCAGATCAGCCTCATATTTTTAAGCAAGACAAGAAAAGAAGTGTATATCATTTTGATTGTACAAAAAAGTATTTAATGAATGCTATCTATGAAAAAGAAAAAATAGAATTCTAGGCTATAATGATTAAATTTTAATGCCTCTTTCTTTTTTCTTTAAAAAATGATAAAATATTTATATAAAAATTACGAGGAGTTTTATTTATGAGAGCAGTAGACATAATTATTAAGAAGCGTAATGGCTTAGAGTTAACTAAAGAAGAAATTCAATTTTTTATAGAGGGCTATACAAATGGAAGTATTGATGCCTATCAAGCTTCAGCCTTAACTATGGCTATCTATTTTCAAGGAATGACTGATATAGAAGCTACCTATTTAACAGAAAGCATTTTACATAGTGGAGATGTCCTAGATTTAAGTGCGATTCAAGGAATTAAAGTAGATAAGCATTCTACAGGTGGTGTTGGTGATAAGACCTCTTTAGTTGTAGGTCCACTTGTTGCTTCCTTAGGGATTAAATTTGCTAAAATGAGTGGAAGAGGCTTAGGCCATACTGGTGGAACACTAGATAAGCTAGAAGCAATCCCTGGATATAATATTAATGTAAGCGAAGAGAATTTTATTAAGCAAGTAAATAAAATTGGTATTGCTCTTGTGGGGCAAACAGGAGAATTGGCTCCTGCAGATAAAAAGCTTTATGCTCTAAGAGATGTTACAGGTACAGTGGAATCCATTCCTCTAATAGCATCCTCTATTATGAGTAAAAAGCTTGCCAGTGGTGCTGATGCGATCTGTTTAGATGTAAAAGTAGGTAGTGGTGCATTTATGAAGAATGTAGAAGATGCATCCAAGCTTGCTACTTTAATGGTAAATATTGGCAAAAACTGTGGTAAGGATATGACTGCTATTTTAACCAATATGGAAGAACCTTTGGGACTTGCAGTAGGAAATTCTTTAGAGGTTATTGAAGCCATTCATACACTAAATGGAAATGGACCTAAGGACTTTACAGAATTATGCTTAGAGGTAGCTGCACATTTAGTTCTTGCTACTAAGCTAGTTAATACAATTGATGAGGCTAAGAGACTTTTACAAAAGCAAATTGAGAATAAGGAAGGATTAAATACCCTTGCTAAGCTTGTTGAAGCACAAGGAGGAGATGCATCCTATATTTATCATCCTGAAAAATTCAAGCCTGCTAAATATATAACTGAGGTTTATGCAGAAGAGGATGGATATGTCAGTCATATTGATGCCCTTGCAATTGGTAATGCTGCCATGATGTTAGGTGCTGGGCGTAGTAAAATTGGTGATTCTATAGATCACAGTGTGGGTATAGTTTTAGCGAAAAAGGTAAATGATAAGGTATGTAAAGGAGATGTAATAGCTGTTCTTCATTCAAACAAACAGGATGTAGAAGAGATAAAAGACCTTCTAAGAAGTGCTTATCAGATTAGTAAATCCTTAGTAGATTCAAAATTAATTTTAAAAATAATTAAATAAGTTATTGAAAACAAGATAACTTAATGTTATAATTGATAAGAAGTTTTAAGATAAATATAAGGAGATTTATGCCTATGTTATGGATAGATTATATTGTATTGATTTTATCAATCGCTTTAATTGCTATCGTGATGATGCAAGATTCTAAAGATGATATTAATGATGCCTTTAATGGTAGCAAGTCTGAGTTATTCAAAAACCAAAAGACTCGTGGACTTGAATTAGTACTACAAAGAACTACAATTGTTCTAGGTGCATTGTTTATAGCATCTGTAGTAACATCTGTTGCCTTACACCAAGCTTGAGATTTCAAAATGAAATCTCTTTTTTTTCCTTTAAGGAGGTGATGAAGTATGGAAGAGGAAATACTCAGTTTAATCAAGCAAGGAATTACAGAATTCGATGAGATTCAAACATTATCTAATATTTCTAAGAAAAACTTAAGCCTAATTCTACAAGATTTAATAGAACAAGACATACTTTATCATCCCAAAGGAACAAAGTATTATGGGTATATGATGAAAGGTATTGTCACAATTAAATCTGCTGGGTATGGCTTTATTACAGTAGAGGGTGAAGAAGCAGACTACTTTGTCAAAGAAGATTTTTTAAATAATATCTATAATGGGGATACTGTTCTATTTTATCCTTATTTTAGTGGACATAGACTTTGTAATGGAGCCATTATCAAGGTTCTAAAAAGAAACCATGAATTTATTATAGGACACTTTAAAAGACGAACTAAAAAAGGAAAAGTAAAATCCTTTATATATTCTTCAAATCCAAAATTTCCAATTAAAGCTATTGTAAAAAAGGAAATTCCTAACTTAGAAGAGGATGTGATTGTCTATGGAAAGCTTTCCTATGTAGGAACAGCTATTGAGGCTGAAGTTCTAGAAATTATAGGTCATAAGGATGATCCAGGCATTGAAATCAGTGAAATAGCTTTAAGTTTTGGCTTTCAATTAGAATTTCCAAAGGATGTTTATGATGAAATCCACATGATAGAGGAGTATGTATCTGAAGAGGAAATGCTTGGAAGAAAAGATTTTAGAGATCATCTTATCATTACCATTGATGGAGATGATTCTAAGGATTTTGATGATGCCATTGAGATTAAGAAGAACGATGATGGAAGCTTTGAATTAGGAGTATATATCGCTGATGTTTCTCATTATGTAAAAGAAGGAAGTCACTTAGACAGAGAGGCTTTAAAACGAGGAACCTCAGTCTATCTAGCAGATAGAGTCATTCCTATGTTACCTCATAAGCTTTCTAATGGAATATACTCCTTAAATGAGAATGTAGAACGACTCGTGTTAGCTTGTCTAATGACAATATCAAAGGAAGGAAATCTCATGGATTATGATATTGTAGAAGGCGTAATCCGTTCTAAGCATCGAATGACTTATAGAAATGTCAATGAACTCCTAAAAGGGAACAAAGAAATTGAGGCTCTTTATCCAGATTTAATTGAGCCTATAAAGGCTGCCTATGAGCTTTCTAAAATCATTAGAAGGAAAAGAACAAAAAAGGGTGGTATAGATTTCGATATTAAAGAATATAAATTTAAACTAAGCGAAGAGGGAGAACCTATAGAGATTCACCCTATTGAACGAGATGATGCTGAGCTCTTGATCGAAGATTTTATGCTTATGGCAAATGAGACAGTTGCCTATCATATGAATATTATGAGTTTACCTTGTATGTATCGTGTACATGAAAAGCCAGACCAGGATAAGCTATTAGAGACCTTAGAACAGTTAAAAGATTTAGGTATTGATACAGAGCATAGTAAGAAAAAAATCACTTCCTTAGATCTTCAAAAAATTATAAAAAATATGGAAGAGCTTCCCCATAAGGAAATCTACCATAACCTTGTTTTAAGAAGTATGATGAAGGCTAGATATTCTGATGCCTGCTTAGGACATTATGGTCTTGCTATGCAATATTATTGTCATTTCACCTCTCCAATAAGAAGATATCCAGATTTAATGGTGCACCGTATAATTAAACAAGTCTTACTTCATCCCAAGAATTTAGAAGAGGATATCAATCATTTTAATCAAATTCTATCTGATATTGCTTTAAGGAACTCTAAAAGTGAAAGAAATAGTGTCGATTGTGAGCGTGAAGTAAATGATATGCTATATGCATGGTATATGGAAAAGCATATCAACTCTACTTTCAAAGGAGTCATAACTTCATTTACCTCGTTTGGCATATTTGTAACTCTAGATAATGGTGTTGAAGGACTAGTGAGTATAGATTCAATGTCTAGGTATTTTACCTATGATGAAGAAGAACACTATTATACAGATGGAAAAACTATCTATAGGCTTGCTGATGAGGTAGAAGTTATCGTAATTTATGCCGATAGGACCTCCCAAAGGGTTGATTTTATGTTCTTAAACGACTATAATTTAGGTGAGGTATAGCGTATGAAAATCGTATGTACAAATAAAAAGGCTGGTTTTGAATACTTTATCCTAGACAAATTTGAGGCTGGAATTAAGCTCACTGGAACGGAAATTAAGTCTGTACGTAGAGGTAAATGCAATATCAATGATGCCTATGTCTTAATAAAGAATAATAAGCCTTATATTATCAATATGAATATAGCAAAATATGATCAGGGTAATATTTTTAATCATGACGAATTTCGTTCTAGAGAGCTATTACTGCATAAGCATGAAACCGTGAAGCTTGCCACTAAGGTAAAGCTTGAAGGCTTAGCTATAGTAGCTTTAAAGGCTTATTTTGTAGACTCCTTACTCAAAATTGAAATTGCCTTATGTAAGGGTAAAAAACTTGCAGATAAAAGAGAATCTCTAAAAGAAAAGGATAGTAAAAGAAGAATTGAAAAAGCATTAAAGAATGCAACAAGATATTAATTCTATAGTGATATGCTATAGAATCCATGGGGTCGTTTATGGATTCGCCGTGGTGATTTAAGCTATATAAGCACGTAGCAGTAGTCTGCTTTAAAAACGTCGAGGTTAAATAACCGCAAAAAATACTCATTTATTTGCACGCTCTAACAATATGAGCGCTGCATACGCTTGCTAATTTAATTCAAGCGACTTTGCAAGGAAAGTCTCCTATAGCATTCCTTCAAAGGTTCAACTCATATAGGATATACCTATCTAGTGCTACTCTAACTAGGTAGAAGAATTTAATAGAGCGTAGTTTGTCTTTGGCTTGTTTATTTGCTTAGGGCAAATGAAGAATTTAAATAAACTAAACGTGTAGAAAGTATAGTGGCGTTGCTGCGTACGGGGGTTCGATTCCCCCCGGCTCCACCAATAGAAATTGTGCCGTCAGTATCTTTTTTTGTCGCAAAATTGAAGTTTAAGGAAACTACAATATGATATTAAATAACAAAAATTACAAAACGATTAGAAA
Organism: Anaeroplasma bactoclasticum; assembly: GCA_023663825.1. Classification (GTDB taxonomy): domain Bacteria; phylum Bacillota_I; class Bacilli_A; order Acholeplasmatales; family Anaeroplasmataceae; genus Pelethenecus; species Pelethenecus bactoclasticus_A. The sequence goes on along the minus strand of JAMPGQ010000043.1, from coordinate 1,147 downwards.
ATATTTTTCTTGAACTTGTTTATGACTTTTGATATAATGAAGTTAAAGATGTGGAGGACAATATGAAAGTCGGAAATGAAATTAAGGTTATTAGAGAATTATTGAAATTAACTCAAACAGAATTAGCAAATGAATTGAATGTAGCCTATGAAGTTGTAAATAGATGGGAAAACGAAAAAACAGAAATTGAAGGTTACAATTTAGAAAACTTATATAATTTTGCATATAGTAAAAAAATATTTATTAATAAAATGTACGAAGAAATTTTGAGCCAAGAATATAATTCATTAAATAGTAAGTTATTATTTCACGGTCCTAAAAAAAATATTATTTTTCCTATAGATTTAAATCATTCAAAATTGAACAATGATTTTGGAGTTGGATTTTATTTGGGAGAAACTTTTGAACAAGCAACAACTTATATTTCAAATATTGATACAAAAATAGTTTATGCATTTCAATTAAACATCAATACTCTAACAACATATCAGTTTCATGTAAATAGAGAATGGATGCTTGCTATTGCATACTATAGAGGATGGATTAATGAATATAAAGATCATTCTATAATTCAAAATATTTTAAATAATGTTAAAAATATTGATGTTATAATCGCTCCAATTGCTGATAATAGAATGTTTGATTTAATTACGGAGTTTGTGAAGGGTGAAATTACAGATTTACAATGTGAACATGCTTTAGCAGCAACCAACTTAGGTAGCCAATTTGTATTAAAATCAAAAAAGGCACTAAATAATCTATCATTTATTAAAGAATGCTATGTATCGAAATTAGAAAAAGAGGAATACTTAAGAAGAAGAATGGATCTAAGTTCACTTGGAAGTTCTAAAGTCAAACTAGCAAGAATAGAGTATCGAGGAAAGGGTCAATATATTGATGAATTGTTAAAATGAAAGTATTAAATGAAAATGAAGTAAAACTATGCCAATTACAAGCAAATCTTTTTGAAGTGTCAGTTAATAGTTGCGAATATAGTTCTGCAATTTTTATTAGAAGATTTATGATGTCAAGAATAATAAAATCCTTTGATAATAAAACTTATTTAAATATGACTATGGATGCTTATGATATTATAGATGAATTAGATGAAGAATATGGTAAATCAACTTATGGTACAAAAAAATTT
>JAMPGQ010000042.1 GCA_023663825.1 Anaeroplasma bactoclasticum | reverse complement strand
GAACAACAACTAGAGCATATGAAACAGATAATTTAGGTAGACTTACCAAAGTTACCGATGCTTTATTTGGAGAACACACTTATAGTTATGATGAAAACGGGGTGCTTTATGGCTTTATTAAGGATAATAGTGCAAAGTATCTCTACATTCGAGATGTATATCAAAATATTTTAGGCATTATAGACAATACAGGAGCAATTGTGGTAAAATATAGCTATGATGCATGGGGTTATCATAAAGTATTAGATGGTAATGGAAATGTTGATTGGAAAGTTGCTTCTGTAACAGGTCTTTTTAACGGAATTACTTCAGCAATATCCTCTTATGTTATTATAGCCGCTCCTTTAATTAGTACAGCATTAAAGCCGAGTTTGTATTTGGCAGAGGCATTGAAATTTTCACTAGTTGGAGCAAGTGTAGGAGTTTATCTTTCTTCACTAATTCCGAATTTCAATAATAAGAGAAATTAATAGGAGATGATTTTATTGAGATCTAAAATTTTATTTAAAAGTGGTATTTCATTAAATCTAATAAGTATAGTGCTAATTTTAACCTATGCATTCATTATCGAGGCTCCTGTTATAGTAACTTGGTCTCCCATTTTATTAATGGTTATAGGGATAATAGTTGCAGTAATGGGAGGAAAAAAAGTTATTGTTAATGAAAATTGCATTGTATTTCTTGAAAAAAAATTCCTTTAAACGATATTTCTCATATAATGATTAATTATCCGTTTATAGAAATAAAAACAAATCAGTTAAAAAGTAATAGATGGCTAATTGACTACAATTTAGATTTAATAGAAAATCTCAAAAAATATATTAAAACAGTGGAAATAAAATACAAAAATTTAATAAAGACAGATGAACTTCCTCAAGAATTTTTCAAAAACAAATCGTTTGAAAAAGAAGATATACACTCGATTTTTAGAGCAAAGTACAAATTTATTATTATTTTTAAAAATAAGAAAGTTCTTAAAATTAAAGTTTCACATTCTATAATGGGAAGTACTTATTAAATGGAAAATTCCAAAAAATAATTCTACAAAAGATTGATGAAATTAAAAAAAATTTAATATGACAAATGGATCTTAGACAATTTTAATACCAATCACAATTTTTTTGGTTGGTATTTTTTGTGGCAGAACAAGAATAAAAAAGTGTGGTACTTTTCTTATCCTGCCAATTTTTTTGAAGATTTTGCCACAAAAAACAACATATTTTTTTCTAAATTTCATTTCCATTTAATTCAAATTAAAACAAATTTAGGTTTGTCACAGAAAAACACATTGGCACTTTTTTAGCACTTAAAGTGATATAATACCCTATATTTATTTTATGGGGTGATTTTTATGAAAAAGAACAAATTATTAGTAGTACTACTATGTTTATTGTGCTTTGTATTCATTATGACTGCGTGTGATAAAAAATGTGATCATAAGTACAATACAAAATACGATGATACATATCACTGGTATGAGTGTGAATATTGTTTTGATATAGAGCATAAAGAAAAACATAATACCTCTGGTGCAAATAAAGAATGTACAGTATGTCATTACAAAGAGAAGCATATTCATTCTTGGGGAAACTGGAAAGAAGAGCCTGCTACATGTACAGCACCAGGAAAAAAGATGAGAAGCTGTAGTAGCTGTGGTGAGGAAGAAACAGAGGTGATTGCAGCACTTAAGCATAATTATAAGGATGGATATTGTACAAGATGTGATGAGGCAGACCCTGAAAATCCTGATTTAGTAGAAGGAAGAGAGTTTACATTTGTAAAAATTTCAGATAAGGGGCTTTTAACCTATAGCAGATTAAAATGTGCAAGTAAATATACTTTAAAAATTTCTTCAGCTCTTAATGAGGTTAAGACGATTGAGCTTGATAGAACACAAGACTCTTATTCCTTATCAGATTTACCTGTAGGAAGAACAATGGTGACTTTAACTGCATATGAGAAAACAGAAATTAAGGTGGATAATGAAACATATTATCAAGATGTTCCTATTGATACTGCAACCGATGAATTTAGAATTACGAAAGTAAATAATACTTATACATTAGTAAGATTAAAATATACTGATGAATATATTACCTTAGAGGGATTTTATGATGAGCCAAGAATAGATAGTCAAACGAATGAAAAATATTATTTGTATGAAACAGTATATAAGGCACCATCTTTAAGTAATATTATGAATAATTCTCATATTAAGGATGCTAAAAACTTTAAGCTAAAGGATTCTTCAAAATATAAGCTAGTTTATTATGAAAGTGATGGAAAAACCTCCTTTGTTTTAGGTGGGAATCATTATATAAATGTAGAACGAGCTACATTTATGAAGTATTATATTGCAGTAGTAGAAAAAAATACAGATGTAGAGGTTAAAAGATATCCTATTCAAACTTATGGATTAACCTCTGCTACAATAGAGTTTAAAAAACTAACGATTAAAGAAGTAGATGGAGTAGCTCAGGTGGTAGAAACACAAAATCTTTTAGATGAACCAATCTTAATGACAGAAAAGGACATTCTTTCAAGCAAACAGATATCTTCTTATTTTGAGGATGGGCTTCTTGCTAGAACCCAACAGTATTCTATTCTGCAAAAGGATGAAGATTTGATTGTTCCTACATCAGATTTGAGTGGAAAGGTGATTTTGTACTTCTATGAAGAAGACCTTGTTTTAAAGGACTGTAGTGAGTATGAAGAGCTATCTAAAGTATTTCGTCTTAAAGAAAGTGAATATGGTTGGTCTTTATATGCTATAACAAATGAAAAAGATGTTGTAGTTCCTGCCTATATTGCTTTCAAGCCAGTGATAAGTGCTAGTTTCGATTCTTTGCCAATAGAATCCTTAACCTTATCTGAAGGAATTCAAATGTGGATTGTTTCTGTAAACAATTGTTCAAATTTAACAAGAATAGCACTTCCTAGCACCATTACTTATATGGAACATCAATCCTTTAATGGAATAAGAAGAGATTGTGAAATTTATTGTAATTTTTCTAAATCCAAAGGAGATTCTTTTGTAACAAATTGGAATCAAATTGTAGGTACTTACTACACCTATACAACCCACTATATTGATACGCCAATTCTAAAAGATGGTTGCCAGATTGAGATTATAGATGGTAAAGGCGTAATTATGGGCTATACAGATGATTTTACAGGAACAATACCGAGTGTTGTTTTATTTGGTACTAAAGAATATCTTATTACAAAAATAGAATCTAGTGCCTTTTATGGCTTTGAAGTATCACAAATTATACTACCAAGCGCCTTAGAAGAAATTGGAAATACTGCCTTTGCAAACTGCATTAATCTTACAAGCATTACCCTGCCTAAAGGGGTGGTTACTATAGGAGATTCTGCCTTTTATGGTTGTACTAAATTGTTAGAGGTTTATAACCTATCTGCGTTAGATATAGAAGCTGGAAGCATAGCGTATGGGTATGTTGGCTATTACGCTAAAAAAATCTATAAGGAAGAAGGAGAAAGTAATATCATCCTGCAAGGGGACTATACCTTTTATAAAGATGATGAAAATAACTATAGCTTAATAGGCTATAGTGGGCATGAAGCAGACTTGGTATTGCCTAAGGATATCAATGGTAGTGGTTATCAAATTTATAAAACTGCATTTGAGGAAAGCACTTTTTTAAGCAGTATTACGATTTCAGATGGAGTTATAGGAATTGAAGAACGTACCTTTTCTAGTTGTCCTTTAAAAAGCATTTATTATGATGGCAATCTAGAGGAATGGTGTAGCTCAAGGCTTGATAGCTATATGCTTTTTCCTGCATCTAATCTATATCTAAAAAATAGTGTAGGTGAGTGGGAAAAAATTACAAAGCTTATTCTTCCCCAAGCAATTACAGAAATCAAAGAAAATCAATTTTATGGACTATACACAATTACCTCTATAACCATTCCAGTAAGTCTTGAGCGTATAGGAATAAATGCTCTTTTTAGATGTTCTATAACAAATATTTACTATGAGGGTAGTCTAGAAGATTGGTGTAGCTCAAATTTAAGTGGCAAAGATTTTTTTAGTGAAGGAAGGACAAATCATTTCTTCTTGAGAAATATTGAAAATGAATGGGAGGAAGTCACAAGCCTCATTCTTCCTCAAACGATTACAGAAATCAAAGAAAATCAATTTTATGCCTTTAATTCAGTTGTAACCTTAACGATACCTAATACAGTTTTAACAATAGGAGAAAATGCCTTTTTAAATTGTACAAAAATAGATGAGGCATTTATTCCAGCAATAGGAATTTCTCATATATCAAGGTATGCTCGTTCTATTACAATAACTGGGGGAAAAGCTGTAGGAGGCTTTAGTCGCAACATTACAAGCATAACTATTTTGGATGGAGTAGAAAGTATTGACGAACGTGCCTTTAGATATTGTACCAATCTAAAAACACTGATTATTCCACAGAGTGTAGGTTATATAGGAGAGGACGCTTTTATTGATTGCAATGCATTAGAATATAATATTTATGACAATGGGTGTTATTTAGGTAATGATGATAATCCATATGTGTGGTTGATTAAATCAAAGAATACCTATATTCAATCTTGTACCATCCATCAGGATACAAAATACATTTATACACAAGCCTTTTATAGCTGTAATGATTTAACAACAGTTCATATTCCAGCAGGTGTAGTTCATATTGCAACTGATGCCTTTACAGTTTATTGTAATAAGCTTTCTTATGCATATTATGAGGGTGACCTTGAATCTTGGTGTAATTTAAAGGTTCAAATTTTTCCTTATTATGGAAACTCAAATCATTTCTATTTGAAAAATGAAAATGATACTTGGGAAGAAGTAACAAGCTTAGTCATTCCCAATACTATTATAGAAATTAGTGATTATCAGTTTAATGCCTTTAATAATTTGACATCCCTCATCATTCCAGAAAGTGTAAAAACGATTGGAAATGGGTCTTTCCGTTATTGTTCAAAACTAGAGAAAATTCAAATAAAAAATGGAGTAGAAAGTATAGGGAACCAAGCTTTTTATTGGTGTGATAGCTTGTTAAATTTAGAATTACCTGATAGCATACGTATTGTAAAGAAGGATGTTTTTTCTCGATGTGATTATTTAAAGTATCTTATCATAAATAATGGCATCAAAGAAATAGGTGATAATTTAATTTCCTATACACACGCCGAAGCCATCTATTTTAAGGGAACCGAAGAGGAATGGCAGCAGATTTCTATTGGGAATCAAAATACTGATCTAGATTCTATAACAAAATATTTTTATCAAGAAACAGAGCCTACACAAGAGGGAAATTATTGGCATTATGTTGATAACATTCCTACCAAATGGGAATAAATTGGGTAATGGAGAAATCCATTATCCTTTTGTTTTGGCACTTTTTTAGCACTTAAAATGCTAGAATAATAACAATTTTAGATGTAGGAGATGAGGTTTAGTGAAGGTTTTAATTATTGATGATGATTTAGCATCCTTATCTAGTTTTTTAGAGCCTCTTATAAAGGAATATACAATTGAATATAAATTTTTTAAAGAAAATCCTTTAGATACTTTAACCTACATCAAGGAAAATGATGTTGATGGTGCTTTTATTAGCTTAGACCTTTTTTCGATGAGTGGAGTAGTTTTAGCTGAAAGGCTATGGGAAATTAGAAAAGATTTGAAGCTTGTTTTTATTGGAAATCATCAGGATTTTCAGTGTAGAGAGGAACTAAAAAAGAATGTATTAGGGGTTTGTAGTAAGCCCTTAATTGCTAGTCAAATTGAAGGTTTTTTAAAATGTATGCAGCTTCAAGAAAAGAAAAAAATTATTATTCATACCTTTGGTACCTTTGATGTTTTTATAAATCAGCAAATCATCCAATTTAAATCAGCAAAATCCAAGGAGCTTTTGGCATTATTAATCACTTATAATGGGAAGTCTTTAACAATGTCTGATGCGATATGTCATTTATGGCCAGATAAAAATTTAGAGCTTGCAAAAAGATTATATAGAGATGCGGTATGGAAGTTAAGAAAAACGATGCTTCTATATGGTATTTCTTATATCATTGATTTTAAGAGGGCACAATTATTTTTACATAAAGAAAATATAGCTTGTGATTACTGGGAATATTTGCTCCAACCAAGTACAGATTATAATGGTGTTTTTTTACCAAGCTATGACTGGTCTATAGAGTTTCAATTAGAATTAGATACAATCAAATGGAAAAGGAAATATCGGTTGAAATCCTAGTCTTTTTAACGAAAGAATAGTATAATAGAGTTGAGGTGAAGAAGAATGAAAAGACTAAAAACAATTTCAATTTTTATATTTTCTTTTTTTTGTTTATGTCTTGGATTTTCTCTTGCACTCATCTTTTCAATTTATAACCATGAAATATATCATTATCCTGCTAACACTTATGGTCATATAGACTTTGAAGGATATGATTTAAATGAAGAGCGTTCTTTTTCTATCAATATGACAGGACAATGGGAATTCTATTATAATCGATTTATAATAACAGATGAAGATGAAGAAAAAATGGATGCCTATATCAAGATTCCTGGGAAATGGACAGGATTAAGGGTAAATGGGAAAGCCTTAGGAAAAGAGGGCTATGCTTCTTATAAAACGACTTTACTTCATCTTCCTAAGGGAACTAGGCTTATGCCCACCTATCAAAGTGGTGGTGGAGATTCTGCATATCGTGTGTACTACAATAAAACATTAGTGGGGTGTTGTGGTACTGCCTCAAAAGATATAAAGGAAACAAAGAATGGCTATAGGATGGAATATGAATTCTTTTATGAGGTTCCAGAGGATGGTGTTGTGGAGGTTGTTATAGAGGTTGGAATGAATCTGCATGGTGGGATTACTCAGATGCCAGGTGTTATCACAGATGGCTATAGTGGGGATTTTCAAAATCTTCTTAATTTCTTTCCGAGCTTTGTTTTAGGATTGATTTTCTTTTCAGCATTAATAGGGGCTTGTATTTATTATTCTTATCGTACATTAAAGGATCGTTTTTCGATATTTGCTATGATGATTTTACTATTGATTCATTATTTATTTTCTATCGATATGGTCAACCTTTTAAGAAATTTAAATGTGAGAACAAATTTTTATTTGTTTCAAAGTCTATCCTTTATTTCTTATGTTTTATTATTAAGGACACTTGCCGATTATGTTTTTAGAATGAAAGCAGTAGAGCATTTAAAGCTTTATCATAAAATATATTCTTTTATTGGAATTCCAATTTATATATTAGATCTTTGTTTAATAGGGACAAATGTTCAGCAAATTTCTTGGATAATTTTATTTTTATGTACCCTGCCTTATTATATTGGACTTGGAATAGGAGTGGCACATAATCGAAAAACAAGTTCATATTTTTTCATCTTATTTTCTGTAATATTAGATATGGGTATTGTAGAGATGATGGATATATCTGAAATGATACTTTATAGTTCTTATGGATATGAGGCTATTTTTTGTACAATTCTTATTTTTATAGTATTCTTTTTATACTTTCAAAGAATTAAAGACTTAAATAAAGGTGAAGTAGAGCATGTTTTATTTAAACAAGAAATCTTAAGAGAACAAATAAAGCCTCACTTTATATTTAATTCATTAAATGCTATCAAAAATCTATATCATAAAAATATGAATGCTGGAGATGAGGCTATGATTCGTTTTTCTAAGCATTTAAGAACAAATGTGGATGCGTTAGACCATGATATGATTTCTTTTGAAGATGAGCTTGTAAATATTATCAATTATGTTGAACTAGAAAATGTTAGATTAGATAAGCCATTTACCTTATTGCTAGATATCCAATATCAAGAGTTTTTAGTACCTGTTTTATCCTTACAGCCTTTGGTAGAAAATGCAATAAAATATAGTAGGGTAAATGAAAGGGAGGATGGATATATACAGGTAAAGTCTTATAAAAAGGATGATTTGATTTATATTATAGTTGTTGATAATGGTGTGGGATTTGATATAAAGGCTATTTCTTCATTTTCAAAAGGAATCTCGAATTTAAAGGAAAGACTTTTTTTGATGCTAAATGCTGATGTGAAAATTGAAAGTAAAGCATTAGAAGGCACTATGGTAACAATTACCTTTTCAGGAGAGTCAAAATGAAAATAATCGTAGTAGATGATGAAATTATAGCTTTAACTGATTTTTTGGTTGAGGTGGTTAATGATATTAAAATTGAATATAAGTTCTTCTTAGATAATCCTTTAGATACGATAAATTATGTTAAAGATAACGAGGTTTCGGGGGCTTTTTTGGATATTAATATGCCTAAGATAAATGGTGTTGAATTAGCAAAAAAATTAGTTTTAGCTTCACCTAAATTAAAGATAGTTTTTATAACAGCATATACACATGATGAAAAGGCAATTTGCCAGTTACTGAAAGATAATTTGTTAGGCTTTTGTTATAAACCCTTTTTAGCCTATGATATTAATTGCTATATAGAACAAATGTATGCAAGCCAAGCAGATTATAAAATTAAGGTTGTTACTTTTGGACCATTTGAAGTTTTTTTGCAGCATAATGTTGTTCGCTTTTCATCCTTTAAATCCAAGGAGCTATTAGCATTATTAATCATTTATAATGGGAAGTCTTTAACAATGTCTGATGCAATCTGTCATTTATGGCCTGATAAGCCCTTAGATTTAGCTAAAAGATTATATAGAGATGCAGTATGGAGACTAAGAAAGACCTTAAAGGATTATCATATAGAAGAAATGGTTGAGTTTAAGAGAGCTTTATTGCTTTTAAATAAAAGAAATATTGTTTGTGATTATTGGGAACATTTAGAAAAAAGAAATCAAGCCTATTTTGGACAGTTTTTACCAAGCTATGATTGGTCCATAGAATATCAAAGAAATTTAGATGAAAATTAATCCTTTACAAAGTATATAACTTTCTTGTTTTTAAAATCATTAGAAAATGTTATAATAATGGATAGGTGGATGATACAATGGAACAAAAGCTTAAAGACATAAGCCTACATCTTTTGGATTTAGGAAAAAGAAATCGTTTAATCAATTATAAGTCTGTTGGATATCGTAGTTTAGAGGTTTTAAATCAAAATTTTGATGAACTATTTGATAAAATAGTAAGTGGAAATACAATGTCGATTTTTCCTTTAGATTCAGTGTTACAAAAATATCATAAAACAATCGATGGCACAGATGAATCCGTTGAGAACTATTCTGTTGGAAAGGTTAAAGATATTGCAAGTCCTCTTTTGAAGGCGAATGATATTTTATGTTATAAAAAGGGAGTCCCTTTAAATAGAGTAATTAAAGTTTTATTCAGAGAATACAAAAATACATTACTAGAAAAAGGAATTCATACGTTATATATCACCTTTGGAATGGTAGAATATGAAGAGAAAAAGGAAAGCTATTTAGCGCCCTTACTTTTAGTTCCTATTCATTTGGATTTTGAGAATTTCAAAATAAAAGAAAGTGAAGATGAAATCATTTTAAATCCTACATTAGCTTATCTTTTAGAAACAGAATATAAAATTATTTTAGAAGAATTTAAGGAAAATGAAACTTCACTTCAAGAATATTTTAGTAAGGCATCTACTCTTTTGAATGAGAAGAAAATGCAGCTTCATTATAGAATTTCTATAGGTATATATTCCTTTTTGAAAATGAATATGTTCAATGATTTAAGAAATAATACAGAAACGATAATAAAAAATCAAAACATTATCAAATTACTTGGTGGTTTTGAAAAAGAAGAACAAGCTTTTGTTGAAAATCCTATATATCCAGTGGTTGATGCGGATGAATCTCAGCTTCAGGCCATAAAAGCTGCATCTAACGGAGAATCCTTTGTTTTGCAGGGACCTCCTGGAACAGGAAAAAGTCAAACAATTACCAATATGATTGCCTCTTTAATTGGAAATGGGAAGAGGGTTTTGTTTGTTTCAGAAAAGCAAGCCGCATTAAATGTTGTGTATGAGAATCTAAAAAGAGCAGGATTAGATAGCTTTGTTATTGAACTTCATTCTCATAAGGCAAATAAAAAAGAGTTTATTGAGGAGCTTTATAAAACAGCAATTCAACCTAGATATGATATTAAGCATGATGCAAAAGAACAGAAGAGAAGATATGCATATTTAAGTACGATATTAGAGGAATATCGAACAAAGCTTCATCAAAAAATAAGTAGACTAGATATGAGTCTTTACGATATTTACTCTGCTTACTTGAAGTTTGAACACACTGATTTTTCTTATAGGATTGAAAATATAGAGGAATATCAAAAAGAGAATTTGGATGCTATTAAACACGATTTAGATCAGTATAGCAATTTGTCTGCATCACTAGGGTATGATTATAGACAAGGACCATTTTACGGGTTTACCTCTACAAATACTTCTTATATTCGTTATGATGCAAAACAGGATTTTGAAAAAATATTTAGTTTTTATAAAGAACTATCAAAGATAAAAAATATGCTTATTAAGGCATTACCATTTACAATACAAAGCTATAAACATATTGTAGATACAATGCCTTACTTAGATAAAATCATACAGTTGAATGATTTCTTGCCAGAATATTTTATAGCCACACAAAGAGAAAAGCTTTGTGGTAGAATTGAAAATTATAAAAAGCTTACTGCCTTTTTTAGTAAATCTACATTGAAAAAATTTTTGGATTTAAAAATTATTCAATTAGAGGACTTAGAATCTTTAACTCAACTTTTTGAAATTCAAAGTAAGAAATTCTTTAAATTTTTATTTCCTAGTTATCATAGAGTAAAAAAAGAATTATCCTCTTATGCAAAGCTCAAAATGCGAGATGCAGATCTACTTATCAAACTAAAAGAAGCAATAGATTATAAAAATAAAGCAAGAGTTTTGACCAAACTGAAGGAGAAATTGCCACAAGGATACAGAGCATTTGAATATGATATCTTATATAATGATGCAAAGAGTTTGTCCGCTTTACCATTTGATTTGAACTTAACTAAGGAACAATATCAATCCTTAAAAAGTGATTTAATCGAAATTGCTTTTCAGTTTAATAAAGCAAATACTGTTTCTTTGGCACCTTATATTGAAAAGTTTGATATGCAGGTAGTTGATTTTATTGAAGGGAATATAGAACATATACTTTTGAAATTAAAAGATATGGTAGATTCTTTAGATTTGTTAGAAATTCATGCCCAACGATTAGATGTTTTACAAAAACTAAAAGATATGCAGGCCTTAAGCTTTCTGGATTTGGCTATAGAAAACAAAATTGGTCTAAAGAAACTAAGTAGCTATTATGAACAATCCTTCTGGCAAGCTAATCTTTTGTGTGAGATTGAAAAAGAACCCATTTATCAAGAATTTAAAGGTTCTAGTGTAGAAGGAATTGTAGAGGATTTTAAACAACTAGATCAGGTTCATTTAGAAACAAACAAAGCGTACATAATTTCTAAATTATCAAATTGTAGACCAGATGAAAGTATTATGGTTGGCTCTAAGTTTTCTGTTTTAGTTAAAGAATATAACAAGAGCAGAAAGCATAAACCAATTCGTCTTCTATTAGAAGAAATCTTTGATTTGATATTGGATATTAAGCCTGTATTTTTAATGAGCCCTCTATCCGTTTCTACTTATTTGAATAGTAAGCTTCATTTATTTGATACAGTAATATTTGATGAAGCATCACAGGTATTTGCGTGGGATGCTTTAGGAGCAATCTATCGTGCTAAGCAGTGTATTGTCATTGGAGATAGTAAACAAATGCCACCATCTAATTTCTTTACGAGTATGGTAGAAGATGAGGATGACTATGAAAATGATATGGAATCTATCTTGGATAAAGGAAGTAGTGTTTTTAAAACAAAACGTTTGAGCTGGCATTACCGAAGTAGAAGTGAAGAACTTATTGCTTTTTCTAATCAAAACTTCTATGATAATAGATTAATTACTATTTCTCAAGCAAAACAACATCAAAAAGGATTCGGTATAGATTTTCATTATGTTATGGGAACCTATGAGGTAAAGGCTAGAACGAATCAGGTCGAAGCTAACTACATTGTAAATTTAGTTATAGAACATGCAAAATCAAAGCCGGATCAGTCCTTAGGAGTAGTTGCCTTTTCAAATGCTCAAGCAGACTTAATTGCTGACTTATTAGATGATAAATTAGAACAGAACCCAGAATACAAAGCTTTCTTCTCAGATGATAAAAAAGAACCTTTCTTTGTAAAGAATTTAGAGTCTGTTCAGGGAGATGAAAGAGATGTTATTATCTTCAGTATTTGTTATGGTTATACTATAGAACACAAGTTCTATCAGCGATTTGGACCATTGAATACACTTGGCGGAGAACGTAGACTGAATGTAGCTATAACAAGAGCTAAGGTAAATGTATGTGTTGTTAGTTCAATCCATGCTTCAGATATAAAATTAGATCAGACTGAATCTATAGGTGTTGCATTACTTAAAAAATATTTAGAGTATGCAGAAAATTCTTCTGCCCCTATACATAGCTCCTATGATTCGACTGATGGAGTAATTTCTTCAATAACTAAATTTTTGAATAAGGCTGGTTATATGGTTCAAACACATATAGGAACCTCTGCCTTCAAAATTGATATTGCAGTAACGGATAAGGAAAATCAATCCTATCGTACAGCAATCATGGTGGATGGGCCTTCTTATCAAATAGGAAACTGTAGTGATGCGAATGCATTACAGGAACGTTTATTAACACGCTTAGGCTGGCGTTTCTTACGTGTTTTTTCAACAGAATGGATTTTCCAAGAAAAAATAGAAATGGAAAGAATCTTACATTTCCTAAAATCAGAGCATATAACTCCAACTAGTGATGAAGAAGTAAAGGATAACTTCTTAGTAAAAATAGAAGATGATTTTGATGATAGCTTTGATTCCTACCCTAAGGTACCTGATGATAAAATAGCATACCTATATAATCATAAAAAGCCTACTGAAGTCATCCATTATATTATTTCTCAAGAAGAACCTATTCATATAGATTATCTATTAAAGCGTATTTGTTTTATGTATGGTAGAACTAAAGTGACTACCTTAGTACGTGAATACTTTGAACAGGATTTAGCTAATTTAGAGGTTTATCGAGACCATGATTTTCTATCTTTAAATCCCATCGTTCCAATGGGATTACGTATTCCTAGTGATAGAAGTATAGATTATATTCACCCAGAAGAATTAAAAGATGCCATCTATAAGGTAGTTAAAAAGAGTAATGGAATAACAAAAGAGGGTTGTTTTAAAAAGGTTGTTGGATTACTTGGCTATAATCGTATGAGTGATCGTGCTGTTGAAATTTTAGAGGAGGCATTAGTTTTCTTAAAACTAGAGGGAAAATTAGTTGAGAAACAAGAATGTCTATATATGTAAAAAACTCTCCGATTTTTCCAGGGTTTTTATAATATTTCTTTATTGAAATGTCCTCTTGTATTTGTTCTAGAATCAAAAAGTTTCGTTTTTTCTTTCGAAGAAAGTTTTTCTTGAAATTGTTCAATGATCTTTTTTGTTTCTTCCTTAGATTCAATACTAAATTGCAATCTAAATACAGATATATTTTTTATGGAATCTAATTCATCAATTAAATTTAATATTTTACCATTGAGGAGTGTGGTTGTACAATCCAAATGAGATAAAATCGGAAAGGTTCCATATTCATCTTTTAAACTAAAGGAATGTGATTTACAGTTTCCACAAAGATTCATTTTTTTGAGCGGACAATATTTTGTAAACAAAAGATGAGTATGCCCATAAACAATCATCTCTAAATTTGGAAGTCCGCCATTTTGTTTTTCATATCCTAATATTAATTCTTCAATCTGCTTTTTGTTGATTTCATAGGATAATGTCACACGCTTTACACCTAAAAAGTGAAGAAGATAAACAGCCTTAGAGTTAACAACATTTAAAGAAAAATCACTTATGGTCTCATTTGTTGAAGTATAGCTTGCAACACCACCATATCCTCCGACTAAAACAGTTCCCTCTATTTTAGGATAAGAAGCGGCATTTCTTCTTATGGTATTCTCCTCAGTATAAATTATAGATACACCACACGCTTTTGCTGCTTCGTATTGTTCCTTAGTTGTGACATATACAGCAAGCTTTGGCTCTTGATAAGAAAAAGTAATCGCTTGATGTGGTGGGAGGTCCAGCTTTTGATAGTTTCTTTCTAAGCGTATTTCGTTGAGTTTAGAAACAATAAAGCGCCTGGCTTCATTTAAAAGCTTTGCAGGAATATAAACAGAATCCGCATAATATTCAACCGCTCCTAATGTGTATACGCTCTCTTTTAACCGATTGAGTTGATCTAGCACAGCATCTTTTGTTGTGGGTAGTGTCTTTGCCACGTCTAATATATTATCAGATTCAAAAGATATTTGATAATTTTCGCATGTTGCGTGAATTGTTAAAGGTGTACCAACAAAGGCAGATACGATAAAATCAATTTTGAATCTTTTAAATTCTTTTGGATAGGATTTAGCTAATTCCTGATAGAATTGATAATCCTTTGTTTTATAAACAAGATCGCCAATGGATAAATCTTCTTTAATTTGAATGTAACAGTATTGATTTGCAGAAGAAATGTAATTTTTATGGTCATCATATAGCTTTACGACCGTTAAATTAATATCTTCATTTTGGTGATCAATACGTATAATATCGTTTTGAAATAAAGGAGAAGTTAACTCTAATTTATATCCAATGTGATTTTTATCGACAATCTTACCTATTGGAAAGCCAAAGTTATTTGGCCTAGAGATATTTGTAATATTTTTTTTGTCCTCATGAAATAAGTAGCCTTTAGTAAAGGTTCTATGGAATGTTTTAGATAAATTAAATTCATCTATGGGATTTGATTTTCCATCCAATGCTCTTCTGTAAGTAGATACAACGTTAGCTACATAGCTAGGCTCCTTCATTCTACCCTCTATTTTTAAGGAGTCAATTTCTTTAAGTTCGTTTATATATGATAAAGTATTTAAATCCTTCATAGAAAGAAGATAAGAAGGGGAATATGTTTGTCCAGTAGTTTCATCAACAAGTGTATAAATCCTTCTACAAGAGCCTACACATCTGCCACGATTTCCACTACGATAACCAATTAATCCAGACATTAGGCAGTTTCCAGAATAGGAAACACAAAGTGCGCCGTGAATGAAAATTTCTAGAGGTATTTTAGCTATTTTTTTAATCTGTTTTGCTTTTTCAATTTCTACCTCACGAGAAAGAACTACACGCTTGGCTCCAAGCTTTTTGAAAAGAAGTGTTCCTTCTATATCATCAATTCCCATTTGTGTAGAACAATGAGCTTCAATATTAGGATACCTTTTTACAATATAATCAAATACAGCTAAATCTTGTATGATAATCCCATCAACATGAGTCGTGTTTAAAAAATCAATCATTTGATACACTATAGGAAGTTCATCTTCAAAAATGATTGTATTTAGGGTCACATAGATTTTTACATTTCTTAAATGTGCATAAGTAATTGCTTCTTTAAAGCTTTCTTCATCGAAATTAGTAGAATAGGCTCTTGCGCCAAATTGGTTCATACCTAAGTATATTGCATCTGCACCATTAGAAATTGCTGCAACTAATGCTTCAAAGCTTCCAGCAGGAGCTAGTAGTTCACTCATTTTTATCACCTGTTTCATTGTATCATAATTTGTTAAAAATAAATAGAGGTACTTTTTTAAAATATCTCGTATAATGACAAATAGTATGATATAAAGGTTGTTCCTTATTTAAACCTATGTATAGTGGTTTTATAGTATTATGCTTATGAAAATGTTATACTCTTTTATGGCTTCTATCCCAAATTTTGTTGTTGCTATACTATATTTGTGTTTCTTTGAAATGATGATATAAATTTTATAGATTTTATGAAGCATGAATCAAATTAATTTATGTGAATAAAAAAAAATGGGGAATCTGGAATTTTATTCCACTTGCAAAAAATCGTTTAGTAGGCTATAATTTGTTTGTCGTAAAAGGTAAATTGTGTATTTATAATTTTTATATGTTTGCAGTTTTTGTATAATTTATAACCAAAGCAAAAAAAACTAAATATCGATTTAATCATACGAAGAAGGAGTTTATTATGATATTAAAGGGTAAGAATTATTTTAAATCGTTTTTATTGACTTTGTTGGCAGTTTTCATTGCAGTCGTTACTTGGTTGATTGCGATGCCCGCAGTTGATGCGTTTGCTGACACGGAGAATATAACTTGTACTATTGCTTCAAACGATTATTATGATCCAGATTATCTTTCGGTATACAGAGTTCCTACCAGCATGATAACATATGAATCAAATGCAGGAACAAAATCTGCGCTTGCCAACGCATTTGATGGCAATTGGGATTCGTATTGGGAGACAGATACGGAAAATAATGGACAAAACGGCAACAACCCATCATTTTTGAATGCGATAACTGTAACCTTCAGCAAGCCAGTTACTATAGGAAGCATACTCTATGCTTCCTCAACTGCCCGCAAGACTAATGGTCATGGGTACCCCACTACTCTCAATATTTATACTTCAAACGATAACGAACTTGCCCTTTATGGCACATGCAAAAGTGATCCCACCGATAAAAGAACTTTATTTTCTTTTGGTGAAGCTTTGACCGTTAAGCAGGTGAAATTTGAATTTAGAGTGGTCAATAATAATCACGACTGGACTGCGACAGCCAAGGAAATTTGCTTTATGCAGCCCAAAAACGATAACGTAAATAAGGTTTTAAATTTATTTGATGACTATGCACAGCTTAGCGTAAAAAGTGAATATCAATCATCATTGGTAGCAATTCGTAGTGCTGTAAGTGGCTTAGTCACCTACGAAAGCGCATTAAAGCCTTTGCTAGATAGAGCGGATGCAATTATGTGTGGAGATTTACAGAAAGATAGTCGCCGTGAATTTTCCACCGATCCTAATGACGAAAATGTAATACAGCGATATGGTAACCTCGAGACGTATGCTAGAAATACACTTAAGTTATGGAAATTTGGTATAAACCATCAGGTCCTTGGTATTGGTGGTCTAAAAGGGCAACAGATTACAGTTTATGTTGAGGCGGATGAAGGGGATCCATTACCACAATTAGCTTGTACCCAAGTCCAAGCACATGCTTATGATGGATGGAAAACTCATCATAGCTTATCGCGTGGCAAAAACGTTATAACCTTTCCTAATTTTATTACAAATAAATATACAAAAAAAGTAGTTGCGGGAGGGCCTATACATTTACTCAATCCATACGATGAAACCCAGCAGTCTTCTAACGTAAAAATCTATATTGAAGGAGGCTACCTCTATCCTGTTTTCCATAAAGGAGACGACGAAGCTACCTTCCGTGAAGAATTAACTAATTATTATAATGAATGGTCGACAAAGCAAAACGAAATGAACGATGTAGTGGAGCTTGTGGGCGACCATTTTATACATACTGTAAGTGCGGCAAACGCTTATAATAGTTACGTTACAAAGTCAAATAGTCCACAAAAAAATGCAGAAAAATGGGACAATTATATAAAAGGATTTTTAGAGTTTGGTGGTATTTCCTTTGATCCACAAAACAAGCACTATAGCGAAAAAAATTTGCACTTATGTACAAACTTTCGAATTGCTCAGACTATTTCGGGAGTTATGGCCTATGCTGGCTATGACCATATAGGATACTGTATTAATGGTGGATTGAATGATAGTGGACTGATAAATTTCACTGTTCAGGGTTGGGGCGTAGCTCACGAGATAGGTCATGCGCTCGACCTTCCAGACCGAATGATAAGTGAAACAACTAATAATATGTGGTCGAAATACGCTACTGCAGTTTTTGAAAACGACTATTCACGCAATGATGGCAGCTTTATGTCATCGTTGACCCCCGATGCGACTGCAACAAATTTGAACTACTTTGGAAGTCATAGAAGTAGTTATCAGCTTTGGTGGAACATAGAAGCATGTCATCATGGATTTTGGGGAAATTTGGAGAACATGTACCGTTATTTTGATGAGCAATCTGCTCTTGTAGAGGCAGGGGTAGACTCAGGACAGGGGCTTACGCAAACTGAACGCTTAGTTTATTATTCCTCGTTAGCAGTAGGTGAAGATTTAGGATATTACTACGAACGTTGTGGTTTCTCGTTTACCGAAGGCAAAAATTATACTCCTTTTAAGGTTGAAACAGCTTCGAACGCTTACAAAAAGCTCATTAACAAGGCTTTAGATGATGGCAAAATCGAATATAAAGGTTACAAATATTGGTATGTTCCTGCCAATCAATATACAATAGATACTTCAAACTCAAGCTGTTATGATTCTTCTAGCAATGTAGAAATTCGCGATATTTGGAAAACTGCTTCAGGATATACATTATTATTATCTGATGCAAGTGGCAACAATAATCACCTTGGCTATGAAATTATGGAGTACAGAGATGGCAATTGGGATGTTATCGGCTTTACGTATTCAGGAACCAGCTATACTGATACTACAACATATCCTGATGGCTATATGCCTCAATATAAAATATGTGCATACGACAGGGGCATGGGGGTATCTACTACTAGTAAGCCAGTAACTTATGAAGCCATCACCCAGACGAATGTTTGCAGAATTGGAGAAGTTTATTATGATTCAATAAAAGCGGCAGTTGCGGCAGCAAACGCTGGCGATACTATATACATTTGCTCTGACTTGCGTGATGGTAGTATAGTTATAAATAAAAATTTGACCTTGCGCGTTGACCCATCGTATAAAAAAGATGTGATAATCACTAGATACTCTGTTGGAGCTATGTTTTTGGTAAATAATGGAATAACATTTACCATAGGTAATAGTGAAGATTTAGTGAAAATTGTAATTGACGGATGTTCTTTTTCCCAAAGTGGTACGTTGATAAACATAGATGGTAGTAACGCGAAGTTATATGTTTATAATGCAGAGCTTCGCAACAACTGCAACACGGAGCAAGGTGGTGCGATAGTAAATACAGGAAATTCCACATTTACAAATGTCACTTTAACGAATAACTATACATCAAAAAGTGGTGGAGCGATTGCAAATGTTAATGGTGGTATAATCACTTTAATTGACTGTAAAATAACTACCAATATTGCGAACTGGAATGGTGGTGCAATGACTCTTGATGGCAGAACCTCGTTGATAAGGACAGTGGTTACTGGTAATATTGCAAAGGAAAATGGTGGAGCATTAAACATCGCATGTATCAATGATGCAAGATATGTTTCAATAGAAGATGGCGAAATCACTGGCAATTCTTCTGAACGAAGAGGTAGTGCAATTTATCTTTATGCAGGTATTTTATTGATTGAAAACAGTAATGCTGTGTTGTCTGGTGAAGTATACAAAAATGATGGTACGACAATCAATATAAAAGCATTACCCGATTTTATAAATGTTGTTTTTCGTGTGCCTTCTGGCGAGGCAGGAAGAGTACTTCTCACTGCAAAAGGAAATTTAACATTTACGGATAAAGACTTGACAAACATAACAGTTAATTCCGTTCACCCTTATCTAAGCGAAGACAATAAAAATATGCTTATACCACAGTCTTTCACTATTATTCTCAGTGTCAATGGAACTGAAACAATTTTAGATGCTACATTGGGAGATGAATTTGTCCTACCTGAACCACAGATTGACACTTTGGAAGGTAAAAAGTTTTTGCATTGGGAAATTAACGGAATTACTTACAATGTGGGTGATACTTTTATCATAACTGAAAATGTCGTGATAAGCGCTGCATTAGAAGATGTTTTGTCTAACGATGAAACTACAAACGGTGGTGAAACTACAAACGGTGGCGAAACTACAAACGGTGGCGAAACTACAAACGGTGGCGAAACTACAAATGGCAATACAAAAAAGTTAAGCCCTGGAATAATAGCACTTATTATTATAATCGTAATTGTGGTTGTAATTGGCGTAGCGGCTGTGGTATTTTTAGTGCTAAAGAAAAATAGGGTAAAAACTACAGGAAAGAAAAAGAATTTATAGATTAAAAAGTGCCCATAATGTGATATGTCGCAATCTTAAAATGAACTAATGAAATATCATTAGATATAATAACAACCATACTTTCTGGCGAAGATTAATCTCTTCGCCATATTTTGTTAGTTATAAGTTTCCCCAAAAAACATTGTTGATTGTTTTTTTCTTTTCCGTTTCATCATATCTATTGTAAAACTCGAGTGAATAGAGGTACTTTTTAAATTTTTTTTAGATAATGAACAAATAGTATGATATAATAACGAGTAATCACTATCATAGTAAACTTGATAGAGAAGGAGAAAAGTATGAAAATAAAAAAAATGATTATAGCATTTGGTGCAATTTTTGCGACTTTAGGTTTGGTCGCTTGCACAACGAATAATGAAGAACCAATCGAAGAAGTTACAGAATATACAGTAACTTTTGATTCAAAAGGTGGTTCACAAGTAGCC